>DASUAD010000549.1:0-5940 GCA_035763965.1 Thermoanaerobaculia bacterium
GACGCGCTCGCGCGCGACTCGATCCTGTTCGAAAACGCCTACTGCTCGGCGCCCCTGACTCTCCCGTCTCATGCGACGCTTCTGACCGGGCTGCTCCCGACGCAGCACGGCGTCCGCGACAACGTCGGCTTCCGGCTCGAGTCCGAACACCGGACGATCGCGGCGGAGCTGAAGGAGCGCGGTTACGCCACGGGCGCCGGCCTCTCGTCCTTCGCCTTGCGCCGGGACCGCGGGCTCGCGGCCGGCTTCGATCTCTACGACGACGACTTCGGCCCCGGGTCGCTCGACGAGCGCGCCGGTCCCGAAACCGTCCGGCGCCTCGAGACCTTCGCGGAGTCGCATTCGGACAAGCCGCTCTTTCTTTTTCTCCACCTCTACGAGCCGCACACGCCGTACGCCCCGCCCGAGCCGTTCCGGGCGTCCTACGCGGCCCGGCCGTACGACGGCGAGATCGCCGCGTCCGACGCCGCGATCGGGGGCTTCCTCACGTTCCTGAAGCAACGCGGCCTCTACGACCGCGCTCTCGTCGTGCTCCTGTCGGACCACGGGGAAGGCCTGGGCGATCACGGCGAGGACGAGCACGGAGTCTTTCTCTACCGCGAAACGATCCGGGTTCCGCTTCTCGTCAAGCTTCCCGCGTCGCGCCGGGCGGGCGAGCACGTGTCGAGCCCCGTCGGCCTCGTCGACGTCTTCGCGACCGTCGCAGAGGTCGCTGGTCTCCCGAGCGGCAGGGAACTCCGCTCCGGTCTTCCGCTCTCGCGCTTCGCCGGGGGGTCCGTCGCGGAGGTCCGGCGGATCTACTCCGAGACACTCTATCCGCGCCTTCAACTCGGCTGGAGCGACCTCGCGGCGCTGACCGACGACCGCTGGTCGTACATCGAGGCGCCGAGGCCCGAGCTCTACGACATCGTCGCGGACCCGGGCGAGAAGCGCGACCTCGCGGCCTCGCTTCCGCCGGCTCTGCGCTCCATGCGGGCCGAGCTCGCCGGCTTGAGAAAACCGTCGGCGGCGCCGGAGAAGCCTTCGTCGCAGGAGCTCGAGAAGCTCGGGTCGCTCGGATACATTCGCGTCGATCCGGGGTCGGCGGCGGGGAAAGACCTTCCCGACCCCAAGGACCGCGTCCGCGAGCTCCGGCGATACAAGGAGCTCTTCGACGTCTTCTACGCGCGCCGCGACGTCGAAGCGATCGCTCTGTCGCGCGCGATGCTCAAGGAGAACCCGCAGATCCTCTCGGTGTGGCGAATCCTCGCGACCTCGCTCGACCGCCGGGGCCGGCCGGCGGAAGCGGCCGCCGCGCTCGCGACCGCCCTCGCGCGCAAGGACCTCACCGGTAGTGCCGAGGACGTCGAGCAGACCATGGGGCAGCTCACGGATCTCCTCTCGCGCTCCGACGATCCCGCGGCGGCGGATAAGACGTTGTCGGACTTGATCGCGCGGGGCATCGACGCGGAACCCGTCCGGCGGCAGCTCGCGGACCTGCGGCACCGACGCGGTCGCGTGGCCGAAGCGCTCGCTCTTCTGCCCGATGCCGGCAAGAGCAGCGATCCGGCGACGCTCGACGTCTACGGGGCGGTGCTCGCCGATTCGGGCCGACTCGAGGAAGCGAGAGCCGCTTTCCGGCGCGCGCTCGAGCTCGACCCGCACCGCGCGGGCGTGCTTCTTCGTCTCGGCATGCTCTCCCTGCGCGAGAAAGACCCCGCCTCCGCGCGCGATTGGTTCAAGAAATCCCTGGCGATGGAGCCGGACGCGCCCGGCACGCTCGCCGCGCTCGGTCTCGCACAGGTCCAGCTCGGCGACTCGCGGGCGGCCCTCGAATCCTGGGACCGGGCGATCGTCCTCGATCCCAGCCAGTACGACACGCTTTTCAACCGTTCCGTCCTCGCCGGACGAACGGGGGACCCGGCGGGAGCCCGCCGGGGTCTCGAACGCTTCATTGCGACTGCGCCGGCGAACCGGTACGCAAGCCAGATCGCCGAAGCCCGGAAGCTCCTCCGGTCGCTTCCGGCGGGCGGATCATGAAGGCACTGAAGGGACACGGACGGGCCGGCTGCGATACCCTTGCGGGGGGTGGCGTCATGACACGGTCGTTTCCCGCTGTTGCTCTCCTTCTCGTCCTCCTCCTCCTCTTCGTTCCTTCGCCCGCAGCGCCTCAAACCGATCCATCGAAGTCACCGGTGCGCGAGAGCGCGGAAGTCGTCCTCGTCGAGGTTCCCGTGCGGGTCGTGGACCGCGACGGAAAGCCGATCCGCAATCTCAAGGCGAGCGACTTCGAGCTCTTCGACGATGGAAAGAAGCAGACGATCGTCGGGTTCGACGCAATCGATCTCGCGCAGAAAGGAAAGGAGATCACCGGGGGCCGTGAGTCGTTCCATCCGGCGGCGCGCCGGCACTTCCTGATCCTCTTCGATCTGACGTTCGCGCGCCCGTCCGCGGTGATCGCTGCGCAGCGTGCCGCAAAGCAGTTCGTCCTGAACGGAATGTCGGACCGCGACTTCGCCGCCGTCGCGACGTTCTCGGCAGAGAACGGCGTCCGGCTGCTCGTGACCTTTTCCCCGGACCACGTGCAGCTCGCGCGCGCGATCGACACGCTGGGGATCGGCGTCACGGAGGACCTGTCGAAGGATCCGCTCGCCTTCGCGTTCGATATCGCCACGATCGGAGCCCGCGGCCAGGGAATCGGGGAAAAGGAGAGCCGGGCGGCGATGCTCGTCGACACCCTCCAGACTCTGGCGCAACTCTCGAAAGCCCGCTTCGACGAATACGCCCGTGGCCGTGTCGGTCAGCTGATGCAGTCGTTCGCTTCGCTCGCTCGGACGCTCGACGCCGTCCAGGGACGGAAGGACGTGATCTACCTCTCGGAAGGTTTCGAGAGCCGGCTGCTCGTCGGCACGAAAGATACCGACCAGGAGCGCGATTGGATCGTCAGCGGCGAGCAGTGGAAGGTCGATCAGGAGAAGCGCTTCGGCAACACCCACCTCCGGCAGCAGGTGGACTTCATGACCGACCTCTTCCGACGGTCGGACTGCGTGATCCACGCGGTCGACATCGCGGGTCTCGTGACGGACTCGGACACGGCGTCCACGGCCGCTCCGGTCCGCGGCGAGAACGCGCTCTTCGAGATCGCCAACGCCACGGGGGGCGAGGTCCTGCGCAACGACAACGATTTCCACGCGCAGCTCGAGCGGCTGGTCGCGCGGACGAACCTCGTCTACGTGCTGGCGTTCCGGCCGGAGAAGTCGGGGAAGGGAGACGATCGATTCCACGATCTCAAGGTCAAAGTCCGCGTCCCCGGCGCCCGCGTCTCGGCTCGTGCCGGGTACTACGAGAAGAGGCCTTTCCGCGTCCTCTCGCCGCTCGAGCGCAGCCTGTCGGCCGCCGACATCATCGCGAACGAGATTCCGATTTCCGACATCCCGGCGCGCGTCCTCGCGATCCCGTTTCCGCGCCAGAGCGGAAACGAGGTCCGCGCGGCCGTTCCGGTCCTCGTCGAGATCCCGGGTGACCGCCTTCTCGCCGGGGTCGTCTCGGAGCGCGCGGACGCCGAGATCTACGTCTACGTGAGCGACGACCAGAACCGGCTGCAGGACTTCTTCGCCCAGGTGATCGGGATCGACCTCTCCCGCAACCGCGAGAAGCTCGTGAAAGGCGGCCTTCGCTATGCCGGACAGCTGGCGCTCGCGCCGGGCGACTACCGGCTCCGGGTCCTGGTGCGCAACGCCGAGACCGGGCGCGCAGGACTGGCAGTGCAGTCGCTCCACGTTCCGTCGTTCACGGCCGGGCAGCCTTACCTCGTTCCCCCGATCTTTCTCGAGCCGGCGAACGGCGGGATGCTCGTGCGGAGGAACGGGTCGTCGGGGGCGTCGTCGGAGGATCCGCTTCTCGGAGCGGGAGTGGAGGATCTCGTCCCCACCGCGGCTCCCGCGGTCCTGCCCGGAAGTCCCTCGCGGCTGTCGGTCGTCGCGTACCATTTCGGCGCCGAGAACTCGGATCCGATCCTGAAGATGGGCGCCCAGGTGCTTTCGGAAGACGGGCGGCCGATCGGCGACGGTTTGATCTCGCTCCTCGGAAAAGGGCCGGTCGAAGCCGACGGGCGCCAGCTCCTCCTCGTTTCGTTCACCCCCGCGAAGCTCTCTCCCGGACGATACGCGCTCCGCGTGTTCCTGCAGGACGGCGCGACCGGCCGGGGAACGCAGGCGTCGGCGCCGTTCATCGTCCACTGAGTGCTCCCGGCACTCCTCGTTGTGCTCGCCGGGATCGCGGCGCCGGCGCCGGCGGCCGCGCCGGTGGACGAGCTTCATTCACAGCTCCTCGCGTTGCGTCGCCGGTCCGAAGGGATCCGTCCGGGCACTCCGGACGCGCGGCCGGTCGCCGCCGAGCTCGCCCGAATCGGCCGCGGTTATCTGGAGAAGGGCGACACGGGACGGGCGGTCGAGCTCCTGGAGGAGGCGTACGGGTGGGACGAGGAAAACGGTCTCGTCCTCGCGCTCCTGACGCTCGCATACGTGCGGCGGTCGGAGTTTCCGTTCGCCCGCTTCTACCTCGATCTCGCCGAGCAGCGGGCGCCGCGCGCTCCGGCGCAGGCGTACCAAATCCTCGGCGAGATCTACTACTCGCTCAACCGGCTGGAAGATGCCGTGCTCGCCTGGGAGCATTTCCAGACCCTGGGAGGCGAAAGCCCGGCGACGCTCTCCCGGCTTTCGAAAGTCCGCCAGGAGCTCGCGCTCGCTTCGGGGCAGCGGTATCTCGAGACCGAGAAGTTCTCCTTCTTCTGGGACCCGGCCATTCCGGCGCCGGTCGTCGAGAGCATCGCGAACCGGCTCGCATCGGCCTACCGTGAACAGTCCGAGTTCTTCGCGACGGAACTCCCTGCTTCGCAGATCGTCATCCTCTACACGGGACGCTCCTACTTCTCGCTCGTCTCGATTCCGGACTGGGTCTCCGGCGTCTTCGACGGGAAGATCCGCGTGTCCCTCGATCCCGACGGCGGTCTGACCGGCGAGCTCTCCGCGGTCCTGTCGCACGAGCTCGCCCACTCTTTCATCCGACATTCCTCCGCCGACCGCGCCCCCGGCTGGCTGCACGAGGGAATCGCTCAATGGTTGGAAGGAAAGCGGATCCCGGTCAGCGAGATGCGCGGCGAGTTCCGCAGGCACGCGCCCCACTCGCTCGGGGAGATGGAAGGAAACCTGGCGCGGCGATCCGATCGCGCCGTGGCGCGGTCGAACTACGTGCAGTCACTGGCGATCGTCGAGTACCTCTTCGAGCGGCACGGCGGCGGAGCCGTCGCATGCCTCGTCCGCGGCCTCGGCGAGGGACGGACGTTCGCCGAGGCGTTGAAGGTCGAGACGGGGCTCACCCCGGACGAGCTGTTCCGGAGCTGGAAGGCGTGGGCGGAGCTCTAGGATCCCGTGTTCCCCGATTTCTCCCGATTTCCCGATGACTTTGCACCATGCGCCGGATGGGAGACTCCGATTACTGTCATGAATCATGTCGGCACCGAATCCTTCGGGGGAGCCGCCTTCCGGACGTTTCGCGCCCGGCTCGGAGACCATTCGAGCGTCCGATGATGGCCGGCTGGCCGCCGACGGGAACGTGAAGCATCCGGAGATGACGCTCCGAGCCACGTTGAAAGGGCCGCGCATCCGGAGAATCCTCGCGGTTATCGCCGGCATCCTCGCGCTCTGGACCGTCGTCGGCTTTCTCCTCCTGCCCCGCATCCTCCGGCCGGTCGTGGAAAGAAAGCTCGCGGCGACTCTCCACCGGCCGGTGATGCTCTCCCGGTTGTCGCTCAACCCGTTCACGCTGTCCGCCGCGCTCGAGGGGTTGGACGTCAAGGAGCGGGACGGCTCCGGTCCGTTCCTCTCCTTCGAGCGCCTCTCGGTGAACCTCGAGTCCGTCTCGCTGTTCCGGGGCGGGCCGGTGATCCGCGCGATCGCTCTC
>DASUAD010000550.1:0-6567 GCA_035763965.1 Thermoanaerobaculia bacterium
GGCCGCCGCGCAGGGAATCGCGCCGATCGAGCTCGCGGACCGCGTCGTCGCCCGCTACCACGAGCTCTGGCGGACCTTCGACATCGCGAACGACGACTTCATCCGGACGACCGAGCCCCGCCACCGGCGCGGCGTCGAGGAAATCGTGCGCCGGATCGACGCGGCCGGCGACCTCTACCTCGACCGCCACGAGGGGTGGTACTGCGCGAGCTGCGAGGCGTTCTACACGGAGAAGGAGCTCGCCGACGGCAAGTGCCCCGTCCACGACACGCCGGCAGCCTGGCAGTCGGAAGAGAACGTCTTCTTCCGGCTGTCGAAGTACGCGGCGCCGCTCCTCGAGATTTACCGGAACCGTGCCGAGTTCGTTCGTCCCGAGAACCGGCGCGCGGAGGTGATGTCGTTCGTCGAGGCGGGACTGAAGGACATCTCGGTGTCGCGGACGAACGTGAAGTGGGGTGTGCCGTTTCCCGGCCGGCCGGGGCACGTCGTGTACGTCTGGCTCGACGCTCTCTCGAACTACGTCACGGCGCTCGGATTCGGGTCGGACGACGACCGGCTCTACCGGGAGTTCTGGGACAACGCCGAGGGGTGCCGCGTTCATCTCATCGGAAAGGACATCCTCCGGTTCCACGCGGTCTACTGGCCGGCCTTCCTGCTGTCGGCCGGTCTTCGTCTGCCGACGAGCGTCTGGGCGCACGGCTGGTGGCTGCGCGACGAGAAAAAGATGTCCAAGTCCATCGGGAACGTCGTGCGTCCCGACCGGCTCGTCTCCGACTTCGGCCCGGACGCCCTGCGCTACTTCCTCATGCGGGAGATGGCTTTCGGCCAGGACGCGTCCTTCTCGGACCAGGCGTTTCTCGAGCGCTTCAACGCGGACCTCGCGAACGACCTCGGAAACACCGTGTCCCGCGTATCCGCGCTCTGCCGGCAGGCGTTCGGTTCCTCGCCTCCCGAACCGTGCGAGGACAACGAGGTCATCGCAGCATGGGGGAGGGCCCGCGAGGACTGGCGCGCCGCCATGGACGAATTTGCGTTCCACCGCGGCCTCGAGTCGATCTGGCGGTTTCTCTCGGAGATCAACGGGTACGTCGTGTCGCGCGAGCCCTGGAAGATCCGGAAGGAAGAAGGTCCGTCGGCGCGTCTCTCCCGAATCCTCTACGCCGCGTCGGAAGGCGTGCGGCTGGCGGCCGGCCTCCTGTGGCCGTTCATGCCGTCCACTTCCCGGAAGATCTGCACGGCGCTCGGCGCTCCTTCGGCGGTTCCGACGCTTGCGGACCTCGAGTGGGGACGGCTGCCCACGGGCGCTCCGCTCGCGTCTCCCGAGGCTCTCTTCCCGAGGGTGGACACCGCGGAGTACTTTGCGAACAAGGAGGCAAAGATGGCGGAGAACACCGCGCCCGTCGAGTCGGACGGCCGCATCTCGATCCAGGAGTTCCAGAAGATCCGGCTCGTGACGGGACGGGTGCTCGAGGCGGAGCGCGTGCCGAAGTCGAACAAGCTCGTGCGGCTGATGGTGGACCTCGGAAGCGAGCGCCGCCAGGTCGTCGCCGGCATCGCCGGAAGGTACGAGCCCGAGTCGCTCGTCGGAAGAAACGTGGTCATCGTCGCGAACCTCGCGCCGGCGAAGCTGATGGGAGTCGAATCGAACGGGATGGTGCTGGCGGCGACCGTCGGCGCGGCGGGGGAACCCTCGCTGCTGGAGGTCCCCGCGGACGTTCCGCCGGGGAGTACGGTCAAATAGGTTCCTCTTCGCGTCGCTCCTCGGAATGAAAGTGAGCCTCGCCGACTCGCACTGCCACCTCCAGATGGGAGAGAACGCGCTCGCCGACGTCCTCTCCCGGGCCCGTGCGGCGCGAGTCGAACGCTTCCTCGTCCCCGGCACGACGCTCGCGGACTCGGAGGAGGCGATCGCGATCGCCTCCTCGCACGAGGGCGTTCTGGCGGCCGTCGGCGTCCACCCGCACGAGGCGAAGGGCTTCGACCCGGAGAGCGACGGCACGGCTCTCGAAGCGATGGCGCGGCGGCCCGGAGTCGCGGCGATCGGCGAAGTCGGGCTCGACTTCCACTACGAACTCTCCCCGCGCGGCAGACAGATCGAGGTTCTCGAGTGGATGCTCGACCTCGCGCGCCGGCTCGAACTCCCGGCGATCCTCCACAACCGCGAGAGCGGCTCGGAACTCCTTACGATCCTCGCGCGGCTGGGTCCCCGGGAGAACGCGGGGGTCTTTCACTCGTTCACGGAGACGGCGAAATACGGGGGCCGGGTGCTCGACCTCGGGTTCCGGGTGTCTTTCTCCGGAATGCTGACGTTCCGCCGTGCCGACAAGATTCGCGAGGCAGCCGCGGGCCTGCCGCTCGACGCCATACTCGTCGAGACCGACTCCCCCTATCTCGCCCCCGAGCCGCACCGCGGGAAGCGTTGCGAGCCGGCGTTCGTCGTCGAGACCGCGAAGAAGCTCGCGGAGGTCCGCGGCGCGACGGTCGAGCAGGTCGCCGAGGCGACGACCGCGAACTTCGACCGGCTCTTTTTCCGGCGGACCGCATGACGAGTCCGGGACGGATCTCCCCCCACGAGTTCGACGCGATCGTCGAAGAGGCGCTCGGAGGCGTGCCGAAGGATTTCCGGAAATATCTCGACGACAACGTGGTGGTCGTGGTCGAGGAGGAGCCGACCGACGAGGACTACGAGGAGACCGATACGCCCGACGACGAGGAGCTCTTCGGAATCTTCCGTGGATCTCCTTTCTTCGAACGGGACCGGGCCGTCACGAATCTGCCCGCCCAGATCGCGATCTTCCGCGGCCCGATCCTGCGGTCGTGCGCAACGCGGGGCGAGGCCGTTCGCGAGATCCGCGACACCGTCGTCCACGAGCTGGGGCATCTGCTGGGGCTGGGGGATGAGGAGATGCCCTACTAGCCGGAAAACGGAAAACGGAAAACGGAAAAGGGAAAAGAAAAAGGGAAAACGAGTCGTCTCTCCCTCGTTTCCCCTTTTCCCTTTTCCCGTTTCCCGAAGAAAAGACCGCCCCTGCGGGCGGTCTCGTCGAGAGCGTTCCTCGAAGCACGCTATCTGACCCGAACCGGCTGCTCCAGCGTGAACGCGACGGTGCGCCCGGCCTCGATCGTGAAGTCGAGGTCCCCGGTCGCCGCGGCGACCCCTGTGCCGACCGCCGCGCCGGCGGCCGCGCCCTTCAACGTCGACTCGGTGTCCTTGCCGAGAACCTGTCCGAGGATGGCGCCGACCGCCGCTCCACCCGCGATGTACTCGACGTTGCGTTTCGTGTGCGTCTTGCCGACGCGGTCGTAGGCCGACGTCTGGATCGGGACCGTGCCGCCCTTCGTATCGAGCTCCGTCAACCGGAACCGCAGCTCGGCGGGGCGGGCGAGCTTGCCCGAGTCCACGACGTGCTCGATCTTTCCGGTGACCCGGCTGCCCGACGCGGCGGCGACCGAGCCGTCGTCGGCGAGGACGTCGTCGAGAAGCTTGCCGCGGACCGTGTCGCCCACCTGGGCCGTCGCGGTCGAGATGGGCGCGTCGAACGCGACCCGCAGGATCGTGCCCTCCGGGATCTCACGGGCGGCCCGGACCGGCTCGGCCGGCTGCTGGGGGACCCGCTCTTCCGAATAACCCGAGGTGCCCCCGGTCGCCGGCTGCGTCGAAGACTTCCGTGCCTGGCTCGCGGCACGGCGGCGGGTCGCGTTCCGCTGCGAAACGACGACCGGGTCCGCCGTCACCACGGCCGTCTCTGCGGGCGCGGCCGGCACGATCTGCGAGGTCGTCGTGGTCGTCGTCGTCGTGGTGGTCGTCGTCATGGCCTCGCCCGCGGGGGTGGTCGCGGTTTCCGCCGAGGTCGTCTCTGCCTTCTTCTGGCACGCTGCGGACCCGAGGGCGAGCGCCCCGGTCAGGACCGCCAGCGAGAGAAATTCGAGCTTTCGAGTACGCATGTCAGAGCACCTCCTTGCTCCCGCGCAGGTTCAGCAAGGCATGTGCCCGGGTCAGACCCCGGGCCTCCGCGTTGAACCCGCGGGAAATGAGTGACTTGGCAAATCCGACGAGCCGCAGATGTCTCCTCCGGATGTCAGCGTTTGTGGCCGCGAGGACCCCTCTCGTGATGCTCGCGGTTCGGATGGCCGAAGTGGTCGCCCTCGCGCGGGCGCCGTCCCTCGTTGGCCCCGACGTCCTCGCCCGGGCCCACGGGCGCCATCGCCATCTCGCTCTCGAGCTCCTCCTTGGAGAGCGCCTGCTTGCGCGACAGCTTGATCTTCCCGGTCGGGTCGACCGCGATGATCTTGACGGTCACCTCGTCGCCTTCCTTGACGACGTCGGTGGTCTGGCGCACGCGATACGGCGCGAGCTCGGAGATGTGGACGAGGCCGTCCTGTCCCGGGAGAATCTCGACGAACGCGCCATAGGGCTCAACCCGCCGGACCTTGCCCGTGTAGACCTTGCCGATCTCCGGCTCCTGCGTCAGGCCCTCGATGATCTGGATCGCGCGGAGCGCGGCCGCCTCGTCCGAGGAAGCGATCGACACCTTGCCCGAATCCTCGACGTCGATCTTGCAGCCGGTTTCCTCGATGATCGAGCGGATCGTCTTGCCGCCCGATCCGATCACGTCGCGGATCCGGTCTCTCGGAATCTGCATCGTGAAGATCCGCGGGGCGTACGGCGAGATGTTCGGGCGCGGGCGCTCGAGCGCCGAGGACATCTTCTCGAGAATGTGAAGGCGCCCGACGCGCGCCTGCTCGAGCGCCTGCTCGAGAACGGCCCGCGGAAGTCCCTTGATCTTGATGTCCATCTGGAGAGCGGTGATTCCTTCGTGGGAGCCGGCGACCTTGAAGTCCATGTCGCCGTAATGGTCTTCCTGGCCGGCGATGTCCGTGAGGATCGCGAAATGATCTCCCTCACCGACGAGCCCCATCGCCACGCCCGCGACGGGGGCCTTGATCGGAACGCCTGCGTCCATCAGGGCGAGCGTGCCGCCGCAGACGGTGGCCATCGAGGACGATCCGTTGGACTCGAGGATGTCGGAGACCACCCGGACCGTATAAGGGAACGACTCCTCGCTCGGAAGGACCGTCGAGAGCGCGCGCCGCGCGAGATTGCCGTGGCCGATGTCGCGTCGCGAGGGGCCCCGGAGGAACTTCGTCTCTCCGACCGAGAACGGCGGGAAGTTGTAATGGAGCAGGAACGTATGCTCGCTCTCGCCCTCGTACTCTTCGATGATCTGCGCGTCGTCGGAGGTCCCGAGCGTCGCGGTCACGAGAGCCTGAGTCTCGCCACGGGTGAAGAGGGCCGAGCCGTGGGTCCGGGGAAGCAGGCCGACTTCGCAGGAGATCGGCCGGACCTCCTCGAAGGCGCGTCCGTCGAGCCGTTTCTTCTCGTTCAGGATGATCTCCCGGGTCAGGACCTTCACGAGATCGTCCACGGCTCGGGCCGTCTGCTGCCGGCGCTCGGCGAGCTCCTCGGGGATCACCGCGACGGCGGCCTTCTTCAAGGTCTTGATCTCGGCGTAAGAGACGATCTTCCCGGGCATCGTCAGGGCGGCGCGCATCGGCGCCTCCCACTCCTTCCGAACCTCGGCGAAGGTTTCCGGCGAATAGGCCTCGGGGGCGACCCAGGCCGGCTTCTCGAAGCCGCCCTTCGCCTGCAGCTCTTTCTGCGCGGCGACGATCCGCTGGATGGTTTCGTGCCCGAAGAGGATCGCGTCGAGAATCCGCTGCTCGGAAACCTCGCGCGCTCCCGCCTCGACCATGACGACCGCGTCCTCGGTCCCGGCGACAATCAGGTCGATCTCGGACTTGTCCCGCTCGGCGTTGGTCGGGTTCAGGACGAACTTCCCGTCGAGCGATCCCACCCGGACCGCTCCGATCGGCGAGTAAAACGGGACGAGCGAGCAGGTGAGGGCGATCGAGGCGGCGTTCATCGCGAGGATATCCGGATCGTTCTGGCCGTCCGCCGAGAGAACGAAGGCGATGACCTGGGTCTCGTGGGTGAACCCTCTGGGGAAGAGCGGTCGCAGCGGTCGGTCGATCAACCGCGACGTCAGGATCTCCTTCTCGGTCGGCCGTCCTTCCCGTTTGAACCAGCCGCCCGGGATCCGGCCGGCCGCGTAGGTGTTCTCGCGGTAATCGACGGTCAGCGGGAAGAAGTCCGCCGCCTCCTTGGGCTCCTTGGCGAAGACGGCGGTCGCGAGCACGACCGTGTCGCCGTGGCGCACGACGGCGGATCCGTCCGCCTGGCGCGCGACTTTCCCGATCTCGACATCGAGAGAACGGGCTCCAACGGGGATCGAAGTGTTGTGGATCATGGTTCTTCCTTCTGGTCGATAGCCCGGACGGAGCCCAGCGGGCGGTCGGGAGATGCCCCGCAGCCGCTCTCCGCGATCCGCGGGGCGGCCCGGGCGCCGACCGGGGTTTCTGTTACTTGCGGATGCCGAGGCGGTCGATCAGGCTGCGATAACGCTCGGGGTCTTCGGCCTTCAAGTAGTCGAGCAGACGGCGCCGCCGGCTGACGAGCTTCAACAGACCGCGGCGGGAGTGGTGGTCCTTGGCGTTCGTCTTGAAGTG
>DASUAD010000551.1:0-2506 GCA_035763965.1 Thermoanaerobaculia bacterium
TCTCCGCGAAAGCGACGCTCTCGCAGCTGCGATTGAAGGACGGTTTCCTGGCCTTCGTTCTCGACAAGGTGCAGGCCCTCTCGTTCATCCCCATTCCCGACCAGCTCCTGTCGTACCTCGTTCAGAAGGCGCCGCGCGGGCTGCTCACCTACTCTCCCGAGGACCGCATCATGGTCGTGAACCTGTCCCGCTGGATTCCGCCGGGCATCGACCTCTCGCTCGAGCGCACCGTTTTCGAGGACGGCGCCCTGACGCTCCAGTTCGGCGACGGCTCGTACGACCTCGAGCCGTTCCTCGAGCAAGGCTAGACTTCCGTCCGAATGGCTCTGGCGGCAGGGACCCGCATCGGGCCCTACGAGGTCCTCGCCCCGCTCGGCGTCGGCGGCATGGGGGAGGTCTACCGCGCGCGCGATCCGAGGCTCGGCCGCGAGGTCGCGCTGAAAGTGCTCCCCGAAGATCTCTCCGCCGATCGGGAGCGGCTCGGGCGGTTTGAGCAGGAGGCGCGCTCAGCGTCGGCGCTGAACCATCCGCACATCGTCACGGTGTACGACGTCGGCCGGTCGGACTCCGTCTCCTGGATCGCGATGGAGCTCGTAGAGGGCAGGACCCTGAGGGAGCTCCTGTCGGCAGGGCCTCTTACCACCAAGCGAGCTCTCTCGATCGCGGCGCAGGCCGCAGACGCGCTCTCGAAAGCGCACGCCGCGGGGATCGTCCATCGTGACCTGAAGCCCGAGAACCTGATGGTCTCCCGCGACGGTTTCGTCAAGATCCTCGACTTCGGCCTGGCGAAGCTCGCGCCGGAGACCACGAAGGATGCCTCGAAGGCGCTCACGGCGATCGAAGCGACTCGGCCCGGGATGGTTCTCGGGACTGTTGGCTACATGTCGCCGGAGCAGGCGGCGGGAGTCGCGGTCGACTTTCGGTCGGACCAGTTTTCGTTCGGCTCGATCCTCTATGAGATGGCCGCAGGCCGGCGCCCGTTCTACAAAGACACGGCCGTCGAGACGATGAGCGCGATTTTGAAGGAGGAGCCGGAACCGCTCTCGAAAGTCGACCCCGGCGTCTTCGCGCCCTACCGCTGGATCGTCGAGCGCTGCCTCGCCAAGGATCCGGAGGACCGCTACGCCTCGACGCGGGATCTCGCTCGCGAGTTGCAAACCCTCCGAGATCATCTTCCCGAGGTCGGTCGTTCGGAGGAGATTGTTCGGGCGACGCTTCCGGCTCCTCGCAGGTCGGGTCGTCTTCTCACGCTTCTCTCCGTCGGGCTCGGGTGCCTGGCCCTGGGCGCGGTCCTCGCCCTTCTCTGGAAGGGCTTCACTCCGCCCGAGCTGCCGGCGATCCGCGACCTCACGCATTCCGGGCGGGACACGTCCCCGGTCGCGTCGCCGGACGGCCGAACCGTGGCGTTCAGCTCCGATCGGGACGGTCGCCGGAGGATCTGGCTGAAGCAGCTCGCCGGAGGCGACGAAGTCGCGCTGACGGACGGCGAGGACGACGACTTCCCCCGGTTTTCTCCGGACGGCTCCGCGATCCTTTTCTCCCGGACGGAGGGAGAGCGGACGTCGCTCTTTCGAGTTCCCTCCGTGGGAGGCCAGCCGCGGAGATTGGTCGACGACGTGCTCTCCGGGGACTGGTCCCCCGACGGCGGGCAGGTCGCGTTCGCGCGCTGGAACGTCAGTGCTGGACTGACGACCACGGTCGTCGGCGTCGCCTCCGCGGAAGGCGGCGGCGGGGCTCGCGAAATCGCTCGCTTCGAGAACCTCACGCTGATCCATCCGCGCTGGTCTCCCGACAGCCGAATGATTGCCCTCTCGGAGACTCCCCTGCAGGGCGGGGGCAACCCGAATTCGGTGTTCGTGGTCGCCGCCGACGGAAGGGAGAAACGCACCGTTCCCGGCTCGACCTCGGTCGGGCAGCTTTCCTCCGTGGCGTGGGTGGGCGGCGACGAGATCGTCTACTCGCGATCCGAATCGGTCGCCGGATCCCTGACGGCGAGCACCGCTCGCCTCCTTCGTCAGAACATCCGTTCTCCGAATGCCCGTACGGTTCTGTGGTCTCCCATCAACGCCGTCACCCTGGACCTTCTCGGCCCCGGACGGCTCGTCTTCGACGGGGGGTCGCGTCGAGAGAATCTCCTGCAGATCTCCACCGGCGGAAGAGAGACACCTCCGGAGCGTCAGTGGTTGACTCACGGCAACAGCACGGATCGCCAGCCGGTCTATTCGCCGGACGGCGAGTGGGTGGCCTTCTCCTCGGACCGAAGCGGCAATCTCGATCTCTGGGCGGTTTCGACGAAATCGGGGGCGATCCGCCGGTTGACCCATGACGCCGCGGACGACTGGGATCCCGGCTTCTTGCCGGACGGCAGGATTCTGTGGAGCTCGAATCGGAGCGGGCCTTTCGAGATCTGGATCGCCGAAGGCGACGGAAGCGGGGCGAAACAGCTGACCAACGATGGATTCGGCGCACAGAACCCGACCGCCACGCCCGATGGGAGCTGGGTCGT
>DASUAD010000552.1:0-5728 GCA_035763965.1 Thermoanaerobaculia bacterium
GATCTCGCCGATCGGGCCCCCCGTCCCGTAGCGGTCGTGCCACTCCCGCGAAGGGAAGACGCGCGCCACGGCGAGGCACTGGGCGGCGAATGCCTCGTTCATCTCGACCAGCCCGATGTTCTCCCAGGACACGCGCGCGCGCCTCAGTGCGAGCGGCGTCGCCACTGCCGGCCCCAGACCCATCCGCTCGGGCTCGACGCCGACGAACGCGAAACCGCGCACCTTCCCGAGCGGCCGGTACCCGTGTGCGGAGGCCGCTTCCGCGCTCATGACGAGAGTCGCCGCTCCTCCGTCGGTGATCTGCGACGAGTTCCCGGCAGTCACGGTCCCGAACTTCCGATCGAAGTAGGGACGCAGCTTCGCGAGCGCCTCCATCGTCTGGTTCTCGCGAACCCCGTTGTCCGCGACCGCCATTTCCCGGTAGTCCGGCGGGACGGGGACCGGCACGATCTCTTCGGCGAGTTTCGTCCGCGCGAGCGTGACCCGCCGGTGCGAGCGAAGTGCGAAGTCGTCCTGCTCCTCGCGGGAGACGTGGTGCTCCTTCGCAAGGACCTCGGCCGTCTCCCCCATGTTCAACCCGCAGACGGCGTCGGTCAGTCCCTGCTGGAGGCCGATCTCCGGCTTGAAGTGTTTCGGCCGGAAACGGCTCGCCGCCGAGAGCCGGCCGCGGAGATCCCTCGCCGTGAACACCTCGGTGAAGATCTCCTGGCTCTCCCGCGAGTAGAGAAACGGAATGTTCGACATCGACTCGACGCCTCCGGCGATGATCGCGTCGGCGTCGCCCGCCGCGATCCGATACGCCGCGTCGGCGATGGATTGCAGGCCGGAGCCGCAGAGCCGGTTGACGGTCACGGCGGGCACCTGCCGAGGAACCCCGGCGAGGAGCGACGCGACGCGCGCCAGGTTCACGGCGTCCGGGGGCTGCGCGATGTTCCCGAAGATGACGTGATCGAGCTCGGCGGGATCGAGGCTGGTCCTCGCGAGGACCTCGGTGATGACGATTCGCGCGAGCTCCTGCGCAGGGACGTCCTTCAGGAGGGTGCCGGCCCTGGCGTACGGGGTGCGAACGCCTTCGACGACGACGACGTCACGCGACATGCGCCTTCTCGGCCGCCCGGTACATCGACTCGATCAGGTCGCGGTAGCGGCTCTCGAGAATCCGGCGCTTGACCTTCAACGTCGGCGTGATCGAGCCGTCCTCGATCGTGAGGTCGGAAGACAGGATGGCGAACGCGCGGATCTGTTCGTGGTGGGGCTTGCTTCGGTTGTAGTCGTCGATGTCCCGCTGGAAGAGCTGGCGGACTTCGGGATCGGCGTCGAGGTGCTCCCAGTCGATTTTCATGTTCGTTGCCGCCGCGTACTCGCGCAGGTGCTCGAAGTTCGGAACGAGGAGCGCGGCGACGAACTTGTGCCGGTCGCCCAGCACGATCGGCGTCCCGATGAAGGGAGAGCTCTTGAGCTCGTTCTCGATCGGCTGCGGTGCGACTTTCTTGCCGCCGGCGAGCACCAGCAGATCTTTCTTCCGGTCGGTGATCGCGAGGAAGCCGTCCGAGTCGAGGTGGCCGATGTCGCCGGTGTGAAACCATCCGTCGGGATCGATCGCTTCGGCCGTCGCCTCCGGCTTGTTGTAGTAGCCCTTCATGATGTGCGGGCCGCGCGTCAGGATCTCGCCGTCGGGCGCGATCCGGACTTCGATGCCCGGGATCGGGCGGCCGACGGTGCCGAGCCGCCACGCCTTCGGGCCGTTGACCGCGATCACCGGCGAGGTCTCCGTCAGCCCGTAGCCTTCGTAGATCATCACGCCGGCGCCCACGAAGAACTCGGCGAGGTCGCGCGCCAGAGGCGCTCCGCCGGACACCGCGAAGCGGAACCGGTTGCCGAGGGCGTGACGGATCTTCTTGAAGACGAGCTTGTCGGCAAGTTTCGCTTTTCGCGCGAGCGCGGCAGGCATCGGGATCCCCCGCTCCTCGTACGACACGCGGTCCCGACCGATCCGGACGGCCCAGTTGAAGAGCTTCTTCTTCAGTCCGCCGGAGGCCTCGACCTTCGAGAGGATCCTGGCCTGGACTTTCTCGTAGACGCGCGGCACCGCTCCGAAGCACGACGGGTTGACCTCGAGGAAGTTGTCCCTGAGCTTGTCGATCGACTCGGCGTAGGCAATCGACGCGTGTCGGTGGAGGTAGGCGTAGTCGAGCATCCGTTCGAACACGTGAGAGAGCGGCAGGAACGAAAGGGCCACGATATCGCCCGTGATCGGAACCACCTGGCAGGACCCGGTCACGTTCGAGACGAAATTGCGGTGGGTGAGCATCGCCCCTTTCGGCTCGCCCGTCGTTCCGGAGGTGTAGATGATGGTCGCCACGTCGTCGGGCGAGACGCGGGCGGCCCGCTGCTCGAAGACTCCTGGGCTCATCTCGAGCATCGGTCTCCCCTTGTCGACGAGAGCCTGGAACGAGATGAAGCCCGGCTCGGACGGCGGGTTTGCGTCGACCGAGACGACGTATTCGACGGTCGGGCACTGGGCACGGATCGTCAGGATTTTCCCGAGTTGCTCGAGGGAAGAGACGAACACGACCTTCGCTCCCGAGTCGGTGAGCAGCGGCGCGATCTGATGAGCCGGCAGCGTCGGATAGATTGGAACGCTCCAGGCCCCGGCGCACACGGTCGCGAAGTCGGCCATCGCCCACTCGGGCCGGTTCTCCGAGAGGATCGCGACGCGATCGCCCGGCTGAACGCCGAGGGAATTCATGCCGAGGGACAGGGCACGCACGGTGTACCCGAAGTCCCGGGCGGAGATCGGCGTCCAGGTCCCTCCGATCTTGGAGATCAGGAGGTCGGGCTTTCCGGACGCGGCCGCGGAGAGAAAGATGTCGCAGAGCGTGCGGATCTCGGCGGTCATGAACTCCCTCCCCCGAAATTTCGAGCGATTCTGTCTCTCCGCCCGAACCCGGTCAAGGATTCATCCGCACCAGAGTGACCTGCGCGGGCGCCGTTCTATGCTGTCGCGCGCATGGCTCTGGCGCTGATCCTCGGCACGCTGCTCGCGATTGCCGGTCTCCTCCTGACATCCATCCAGGGCTTTGCCGTCGGTTCGGGGCTCCACTCCATGACGCCGCTTGCAAAGGCGCTCGTCACACGGCACGTCGGTTACGCGATCCCGACCGTGCTGTTCTCGCTCTTTTCCCAGTCGATGGTGATCTTCTTCTTCATCGGCACCGGCAGGCTCGTCAAGGACGACACGGCGCGGTTTCCGGACGAGGAACGGCGGGGCATCCTGCGCGCGCTGGCGGAACTGAAGCGCCGGACCTCCCCGGCCGCGACCTTCTCGATCCTCTCGGCGATCGGGGTATTCGTCCTCGGAGGCGCGGTGCACACGCGCGCGCTGCCTTCGTGGACGCACCTCGCGGCCGCGATCCTCGCGCTGGCCCTCCACGTCTGGGCGCTCCTCGCGGAGTGGAAGGCCTTCGGCGACAACGCGCGGCTGATGGCCGATCCGCGTGGGTCCATCCGCCGGGATGCCTATCGGAGCTGAACGGTGGTCGTCCCTCCCTCGGTGACCGTGAAGGGATACGCGGTCTCCCCTTCGGGGACCTCGACGAGCAGCCGGTAGGAACCCGGAGCGAGGCCTCCCCAGGAAACGGCCGGTGGAGCGCCGGAAACGCGCGCGTCCAGGCGCCCGGGGAAAATCATGTACGGTGCGCCGGCCGCGTCGACGATGCGCCCGGTGAACGGGGTGTCGGTCCGCACCTCCACCCGCCCGCCCGGCGTCAGAGCGAGCGAGAGCATCGGCGAGGGGACCGTCACCGGATAGGAGCGTGACGCGTAGCCCTGACAGAAGACGTAGAGCGCATAGCTGCCCGGTGCGAGTGAGGAGACCTCGCCTTTCCCCTCCGCGTCCAGCGCGACGTTTCCGGTGAAGGCGAGGCTTCCGGATCCGGTGTACGCGAGAGCGGTCAGGCTCCGAAGTGGAATCCCCGTCAGCCCATCCGACGCGCGGATCGGGAGCCCGGCGCCGCGGGTGAGCGACACGTTCAGCTCCGCGGGCGTCGACGCGACAGAAACCGGCAGCGTCTTCAGCTGATAGCCCTCCTTGCGGGCGGTGAGCTGGTAGTTGCCGGAGTCCACGCCGTCGAGGGAATAGAAGCCCCGCGAGTCCGTCTCCGTGTACCGAGCCGGCACGCCTGTCCGCTCCCGGCCGGTCTCGGCCTGAATGAACGCGCCCTCGATCGGTTCGTTGGAGCCGGCGTCGGTGACGACCCCGGAGATCGTCAGCGTGGGAAGCGCGATGTCTCCGTTCGTGTCCCCCGACACCGTGAAGCTCCGGCTGTAACTCGCGCTCTGACCCGACACCCGTACCAGGTAATTTCCGTCGACGAGGCCCTCGATCGAATATCGGCCATCCTCGTCGGTCTGGCCCGAAACACGGCCGCCTGTCGTCGTCGGCGGATCCGGCACCGCGCTGACGAAGGCGCTCGAGACCGGCTTGTCCCCGCGGGTGACGCGGCCGGAGAGCCGCGAGGTTCCCTCGAAAACGATCTCCACGGGGACTTCCGTGGCCCCTTCCGGCACGTCGAGGTTCTTGCTCGTCGACCGCATCGTCGGGAACGCCGTGCTCGCCTGCAGCCGGAGGACGCCGGGCGGGACGTCGCGAAGCGTGAACCGTCCGTCGTCGCCGGTCACCGCGCTGTCCTGGTACTCCTCGGTGGACGCGAAGACCCGCACGCCTCCCAGAGAGCGGTCCGGCAGACCGGAGACGGTTCCAAGAACGGTGGCACCCGTTGTGATCTCGAGGAGGACGCCCTCCTGCCGCTGGCTCTCGGCGAGGACGAGGTCCTTCCACGCGGTTGCGCCGGCGTTCGACCGCGCCGACACGCCGTAGCGGCCCGCCTTCAGGTGTTCGAAGGAGAAGTTGCCGCTGGCGTCCGCACGGGCGGAGTCGTCGCCGATGCTGTAGGCCGCACCCTGGTCGCGAAGGAAGACCTCCGCACCGGGGATCCCGCTTCGTCCATCCTTACCGACCACGGTTCCCGAGATCGATCCCCCGAGGGCAAGCGTCAGGTCCACGGTGGCTTCCTCGTCGAGGTCGACCTGCTTCGAGACGTCGAGAAAGTCGGGATGCCCCGCCGACAACGTGATCTTGCCGGTTGGAAGCCCGTCGAAGCGGAACCGACCGTCGGCGTCGGACGTCACGGCGCGCCCGCCCCCCGCATCGAGGCGCGAGAGGACCATCATTCCGGGGCTCGAGGCAGACACGTCGGAGCCTTCGGACCAGGAGACCGAGGCGTTCGGCACGCCGGTGCCGCGGCGTGGATCGAGAACCCGCCCGGTGACGACGCCACCCTTCTTGAGGGAGACGACGACCCCTTCTTTCGTCTCCCCTTCCGCGAGCTCGATCCCCGAGACTTCGGCGGGTCGGTACCCCGGCGCCGAGACACGGACGTTCCACTTGCCGGGGGGTACGTCGGAGAGCTCGAAGCCCCCGTCCGGGGACTGGAACGTTTTCTCGCGGTCACCCATCCCCATCACGACTCGAATGCCTCCAATGAGTGTTCCGCGCCCGTCGGTGTACGACGCCGTGAAGTCTGTCACCGGACGGTTCGTCGCGCCGTCCTCGACGCGCCCGCGGATCGTCCCGCTCGTCGTCAGGACGAGTACGACTTCTTCCGCGGAAGGCGTCACCGAACGCTGCAGGGCAGCGTACCCTTCGGCGCGGACGTTGATCATCACT
>DASUAD010000553.1:0-2543 GCA_035763965.1 Thermoanaerobaculia bacterium
CGCACGGCGTCCCGCGGGGCATGGCCGCCCCGGTCATTGTTGAAGTAGGCGTACACGTCGCGCCCGTGCCGCACTTCGTGAGCCAGTCGCGCGCCCCAATCCGTGATGGCCCGTTCCGGGTATCGCCCGCCGTACTTCGGCCCTGAGCCGTGGAAGCGAACGTATACGAAGGGGCCAACCAACCGCGTCGGGCTCTCCGAGCCCCGCATGTCGTGGAGGCAGAGGGCGACTCCGGCTTTCTCGAGCAGGCGATACGTCTCCTCCTCGTACCAGCTCGCGTCCCGGAACTCGACGGCGTGGAGTCTTCTCCTCGGAAGCGCCGAAAGGAATCGCTCGAGACGCTCGAGGTCGCGCTCCCATCGTGGCGGAAGCTGGTAGAGGACGGGACCGAGCTTCCGACCCAGGTGGCCGGCCCGTTCGAAGAACCGGGAGAGCGGCTCTTCCGGTTCTTTCAGCTTCTTCATGTGGGTGAGGAAGCGGCTGGCCTTCACCGAGAAAAGGAATCCCGCCGGCGCCCGCGCCTTCCACGCGTCGAACGTCGTCGCCTCGGGAAGCCGGTAGAAGGTGTTGTTGACCTCGACCGTGTCGAACACGCTCGCGTAGTGATCGAACCAGAGCTTCTGCGGCAGGTCGGGCGGATAGAAGTTTCCACGCCAGTGGCGGTACAGCCACCCGGAGCAGCCGACGCGGAGACGTCCGGCGGTTCGCACGGGATCCCCGCGCCGCAAGACTCCTGCCGACGTCCGCGCAGAGACGGGTCTCTCGTTCTCCGTTTCCCGTTTCCCGTTTCCCGGCTTCCGTTCCTCCTAGAACGTCACCTTGGCCGCGAGCTGGTACGTGCGCGGCCCGGTCGAAGCGTTGACCGCGGTGCAGGGCAGGCCGCCGGCGCACGGCGTTCCGAAGGTGCTGACCCGCGTCAGCTGATTGTTCGCGAACGAGTAGTAGTTCTGCTGGACTCCGATCACGTTCGACCGATTGAAGATGTTGAACGCCTCTCCGATGAGCTCCACGCTCACGGGTCCGATCGGAATCCGCTTGGCCAGACGGGGATTGAACGAGACCTGCGTCGGCAGCCGGAAGCTGTTGCGGTCGAACTCGGGCGCCCGATCGTTTCGCGTGTTGCCGTCACCGTTCAGGTCGCCGGTGACGAGAGCCGAGTAGGGCTGTCCCGACTGGACGATGAAAACGCCCGAGAGCATCCAGCCGGAGGCGAGGAAACGAAGGAACCCGTTCTGGACGGAGCTCGCTTCGCCGAGGTTCCAGACTCCCGAGAGGACCACGCGGTGTCTCGCGTCGAGGTCCCCGGTCGCATCGTCCACCCCGAAATCCAGCGGGTCCGAAATGTACTTGTTGTCGTCGGATCCCTGCGGGACGACGGCGGTCGCGTCGGGCTTCGTGTCGGTGACCTTGCCGAGCGTGTACGCGAGACGCGCCTGCCACCCGTGCGAGTACCGCTTCACGACCTCGAGCGTCACGCCGTTGTACTCCGACTCCGCGGAGCTCTGGAACTGGATGACCCGGTCGAAGTTCGTGAAGGGTCGCGGAGTTCCATACCGCTTGACCGGCACCGTCCCGTTTCCGGCGATCGGAATGTCCGCGATCGATGCCGGGCCGAGGTTGATGTCCGTCGAGCGCGGAAGGTCTTCTCCCTTCACGTAGAGGTAAGAAAGGGCGACGCCGATGTCGTTCGTGATCGCGCGGTCGATCCCGAGGCTCGCCTGCTGGACCTTCGGGTTCTGGAAGTCCGGTTCGAAGAGGAAGATCGTCGGCTTCGGGATCGTCGCCCCCGACGGGATCGAGGGAAACGTGTTCGGGTACGTCGGCACCTGGCTGCCCGTGAATGTGATGGTCTTCACGTTGATCCCGTTGTTCGAGTGGGCGGTTCCGACCATGATCCCGGTCGTCCGGCCGTAGAAGATCCCGTAGCCGCCGCGCACGAGAGTCCGCCCGTCCCGGCTGACGTCCCAGGCGAACCCGAGGCGCGGCGCCCAGTTGTCGGTGTCGTCGGGGACGGTCCGGGTGTCCAGCCCGGCGGCGGCGAGCTGCGGGTCGGGATTCCGGACGTCGCCGCGGGCGATGTCCTGGAAGTCGTAGCGCAGGCCGAGGTTGACGGTCAGCGCCGGCGTGATGCGCCATTCGTCTTCGACGAAACCGGCGTAGTCGGTCAGGTCCGGATGGGTCGTGGCTCCCGAGGTGCCCGGACCCGCGAACGCCTGAACGTACCGCTCCCCCGTCCCGTTCGGAACGCCGCGCTGAAACGACGCGATGCTCGCGAACGTGTAAGCGCCCGAGAAGTTGCCGGGAAAGAAGTTCAGGATGTCGTCCTTGTTGTAGTCGAAGCCCCCCTTCAGCGTGTGGTTCCCGAAGAGCAGGGTCGCCGTATCGGCGAACTGCCAGCGCTTGATGGTCGTCTCGCGCGGCGAGAAAAAGTTGCGCCCGATGGTCAGGACGAGAGCTCCTCCCTGCCGGATGGTCGCCTCGGGGTCGGCGCTGTTGGCCGTCCCGGGCTCGCTGTCCTTCGCGTACTGTCCGCGCAGCTCGTT
>DASUAD010000554.1:0-5020 GCA_035763965.1 Thermoanaerobaculia bacterium
GGCGACCCTGCTCGTCGTTCTCCCCTTCGCGCGAGAGATCGCCGGCAGCTTCGCCGGAGGAATCGGATACGTCGCCGGACGGACGAAGGAGGCCTCCGGCTCCGCCGGATACGTGTCGTATCCGAGCGCGTGGCTGAAGGGGATCTTCGAGGCGCGGCCGCTCTTCGCGGACGGGATCGGAGGTCCCGTCCGGCAGCTGTCGCTCGCCCTCTTCCTGGTGCCGATCGCGGTTCTGCTCTGGGCGCGCCGCGCTCTCGCGCGCAGCCGGACCGGCATCCACGTCGTGCTCTGCGTGTGGAGCGTCGTCACGATCTTCCTGGCGGTTTCGCAGCGCGTGAACGTTTACTACGCCGTTCCCCTCTGCGCCCTCGCTCTCATCGAGGCGGCGCGCCTTGCGGCCGCGCAGGTTCGGCGGCGTTCCCGAGCGGGCGCACGCCCGCCCCGGGCACGCCTGGCGGCTCTCGTCGGAATCGCGCTCGGGCTGCCGATGATCTGGGGAGTCGTCGATGAGCTCCGGAGCGAGCACGTCGCGGGATCCGATCTCTTCGCGACGTTCGACTGGATGCGCCGCAATCTTCCGCGGACGGTCGACCCTTACGATCCGCGCCTGCTCGCTCCGGCTGCCGTCCCGGAGCTTTCCCGGGCCGGGTCCGTCCTTGCGCCATGGTCACTCGGCCACATGACCCTCTACGAGACCGGGCTTCCCGTCGTCGCGAACAACTTCGGATACGGGTTCCTCGACTCCATCCGTTTCTTCCTCGCCGAGTCCGAGGCAGAGGCCCTCGAGATCGCGCGGAGCCGGCGCGTCCGCTGGGTGATCGCAACCGACCTCGCGCCGCGGATGAACGACTACGCGTCCTACCTCGGCCGGGCCGCTCCCTTCGAAACGACCGCGCGCGGGATCGCGCCGACCTCCGCCTATTTCCGGACGATGCAGTCCCGCCTCTACGACTTCGACGGCCGGGGGCTCCCGGCGCTCGGAATCCCCCCGCTCGCGTCTCTCCGGCCCGTCTTCACGTCGCGCACCGGGATCGAGCGCGGAGGCCGGTTTCTCGCGCGCTGGAAGGTGTTCGAGATCTCCGATGCCCCGGGCGGCGGCGGTTCGCCTCAGGACCCCGGCCCGTAGATCCTCCACGCCCCGATCGCCTGACGCCGCTCGCCGGCAGTCACCGCAGCATCGACGACTTTCTTCAACTCGACTCGCCCGGGATCGCGTCCGGAGTAGGCGCCGTAGACGGCCGACCGCCACAGCCGGGCGCCGTAGCCGAGCGGGAGCGGGAGCAGACACGAGACGACGAGCGGGGCGATCCCGAGGAGTGTTCCGGCGGGCGCCGGCGGAGCGAGAGGCTTCGCGGCGCGCATCGAGACGACGAGCGCCGCGACGACCGCCGCGAGCGGCGGGACGAGCGACGCGGCGGCTCCGGCTCCCGAGAGGGTACCGAGGTTCGGAGCGACCCAGCCTCTCGCGAGAAACCACGCGGAAGCAGTCGCCGGCGGCCAGGGAACGTCCGTCGGAAAGTGCGGCCACGAGACCGTGACGAGGAGGTGCACGGCCGTCGAGAACACGGCCGCGCTCACGAATAGACCTCTCGAGAGGGAACGCTCCAGCGCCCACGGGATCGCGGCGGCCGAAAGAAAAAGAAGCGGGAGCAGGTAACGGCTCCCCAGCGCCCAGCCGCCGTGCCAGTTGGGATAACCGGTCAGAAGGAGAAACGTCGCGAGAGTCGCCGCGAGAGCGCAGATTCCGTCGGCGCGTTCTCTCCGGTCGCGGCACCAGCGCGCGAATCCGACTCCCGCCCAGAGAAAGAAGGGGGAGAAAAGGAGGATCCCGCGCGCCGGATGGAAGAGGTACTCGAACGCGATCTTCGGGCTGGGCAGCTCGAAGCCGAAGAATCGGCGCTGCGCGAGCTCCGCGTACTCGGGATACGCCTCGCGCGCATAGGACGGCAAGAACGGCGAACCGAAACAGAGGGCCTGGTACACGAGAAGAAGCGCCAGCGGCAACGCGGCTCCGGCGGCGAACGGGAGAAACCGGACGCCTTTTCTGCCGCCCGGCGGGGATACCGCGGCGCGGATCGCCAGCGCGAGCGCGACCGGCGCGACCGTGTATTCCGAGATCAACGCCCAGCCCGCGAGGAAGCCGGCGACCGCAGCCCGGGAGAGAGGCGACGGGGCCCGCCCCTCCGGAGAGACCGCCAGCCTGTCCCAGGCGAGGAAGAGCAGGGCGGCCGTCCAGGCATGGCCGAAGAAGGAGCGCGCGTAATAGAGAAAGGGGGTGCCGAACGCGACGGCGAACGTCACGATCGGCGCGATGGGCTCCCAGTCGCGCCGGGCGAGCAGCCTCCGCGCGAAGCGGGAAAGCGCCAGCACGCAGACGAGCGAAACGGTGAAGAGCCGCAGGAGCCCGAAGATCGGCGCGGTCGGAGAATCGGGAACCGGAAAGACCAACCGCAGCATCCGGTAGACCGGAATCGCGGCGAACGCGAGGCCGGGCGCCTTGTTCGAATAGAGACGACCGCCGGCCGCGGCCTTGTCCTCGTGGTCGCCGAGCCGGGGGATCTGCGAGTCGATCGCGAACGTGCCGGTCTCGACGAACGCCACGACCATTTCGAAACGCGAAAGCTCGTTCGGGTTCGAGAAAGGCGGATAGAAGCCGGTGAACCAGGCGCAGGAGAACGCGAATGCTCCGACGACGAGAGCGCACGCGATTCGCGCGGCTCCGGATTTCTCGCGAAACATCGATGGATTGTAACGGTCGCGCTAACGCGCCCGCCGTCGGTTCCGCTCGCGGCGAATCTCGAGGAGCAACCACACGATCGAGGCCCACCATGGTCCGTACCAACCCGGTCCGAAACCGGAGTCCGGTCCCGACGTTCCCGAAATCTGCACGAAAGAGGCGGTAGCGACGAGCGTGTAGAGAACGTATCCCGCGCCGGGAAAGAGCGAGCCCAGCGCGATCGGCCAGACGAAATACTGCGTGCTGATGCCGGGAATGAAGACGAGAATGACCAGAAAGAGCATCAGGCTCGCCCGCGTGAGCTCGACTCGCCGCAGGAAGTAAACCGCGGCGCCGACGGCCACGACGAAAAGGAGCAGCGGAAGCCAGTCCGGAACTCCCGGAACCAGCAGGAGGAAATCCAACCCGTAGAGTGAACGCAGGCCGCTGTGGCGGAACACGTGATCCGCGATTTCTCGCCAGGAAGACGCCCAGGGCAGGAATGACATCGCGAAGAGGAGATAGGGAACGAACGCCGCCAGAAACGGCCGCGTTCCGAGCGCTCCCGATGCGGCGACGAGAAGCGGGTGAAACCAGGCCAGATGCTTCGCGAGGAGAGACAGGGAAAGACCCGCGATCGCTCCTGAGGGGGAGGGAACGCCGCGAACCGCCCCGAACACTGCGAGCACCAGAAACGCGATCGCAACGCCGTCGAACTGAACGTCCCAGCTCGAAACGAGAACCGACACCGGGTTCGCGAAGAAGAGAAGAGCGACGAGCAGCCCGCGATCCCGGTCGAGTCGTTGGGATCCGATTCGATAAAGGATCACGGCGGTGAGCAAGTCGAACAGAGTCAGGAAGACTCCGACGACGAACGTGAGCGTCCAGCCGGCCTCGTTCGCGAGTCCGGCTGCGAGACGCAGCAGAAGCGACCACGCCGGCGAGTAGTTGTAGCGCTCGGTCTCTCGATAGACATCCCCTCCCCGTTCGAGAATCCTCACGACCTCTTCGTACGACGCGGTGTCGTAGTTCCCCTGACAGTTCGCGAGGAGGAGCAGTCGGATCGCGAGGGTGAAGGCGAACCCGAAGGAGAGGAGTGCCGCCCTTGAGAGCAGATTCAAGGAGACGAGTGTAAGCGTCGGAACTTACAATCGGCGGCATGTCGCGCCGGGCCCCCGCTTTCCTCTCGGGCCTGGCGGTCGCGTTTCTCTTCTGCCTGCCGCTCCTCCCGGAAGTCTTCGGGTCGCGGCGTCTCGTCTTTCGCGACGCGCACATGACCCACTGGCCCTGGCGGCGGGTGGCGGCGCGGATGCTCTCTTCCGGCGAGGTCCCTTTCGTCAACGAGACGGCGTCGGGCGGGCAGCCGTTCCTCGCCAACCCGAACGCCGTTCTGCTCTATCCCACGCTGCTCCTCGATCGAGTGCTGCCGCCGGCCAGCGCTTTCAACCTGCACTACCTGTTCCACGTCCTGTGGGCGTTCTTCGGCGCCCGCGTTCTGGCTTCGCGCTTCGGGCTCTCGGGGGGAGCCGCCTTTTTTTCGGGAGTCGCGTTCGCGTTCTCCGGCACGATGCTGTCCTACGGCTCCGCGTTCGCCAACGCGGGCGCGGCCGCGTCCTGGCTCCCCTGGTGCGCCGCCGCGACGATCGACCTCGTGCGTCCGGCGCCGACGAGGCGCCGCGTCGCCGCGGCTGCCGCCGCCGGTCTCGCGTTCGGGCTGCAACTCCTCGCCGGGGAGCCGGCGATCTCGCTCCTGACCCTTCTCTTCTGCACGCTGATCGCGGTTGCCGGATGGCTCGGCGCCCCGGGCCCGCGCGTCGCGAGCGGCGTCCGGCTGGCCGGCGGGGGCCTGCTCGCCGGTGCGATCGCCGCCGCAGTCGCTGCGCCCCTGCTCTTCCCGCTCTCGGAAATCGTCGGGCTCACGTACCGCGGCCAGCACCTCTACTCGCAGCGCGCCTTCGGCGCGTCGCCGTTCGCGCTGTGGCGGATGGTCGAGTGGTTCTTCCCGCGGTTCAACGGCGATCCCGGGACGCTCGGCGCCGGCGCCCACTGGCAGCACCGGCTCCACGAGGGCGAGATCGTCTACATCTGGTGCGTCACCTTCGGCGTGCTCCCGCTCCTCTGCGTCCTGCTCGGCGCGGCGCGGCGGGACTTCTGGTCTCCGAAAACACTGCTGCTCGCGGGCGCCGCGCTCGTCACGCTGCTCCTCTCGTTCGGTCTGGCGTTCCCGCCGTACCGGCTCCTCTTCTCGGTCGAGCTGCTGCGCCGATTCCGATATCCCATCAAGTTCTATCTGCTGACGACGCT
>DASUAD010000555.1:0-11121 GCA_035763965.1 Thermoanaerobaculia bacterium
CGCGCGAGGGTCGCGCGGTCTTCGAGCGTCGCGGGTTCCTCGTCCAGCCTTGACCGCCGAAGACTTCTCGATCCTCGCCCTCACCGTTCGGGTCGCGGTGATCTCGACGCTGCTGATCCTTCCCATCGGCGTCGCGTGCGGCTGGGGCCTGGCGCGCTGGCGCGGACCGGGCCGCACACTCGTCGAAACACTCCTTTCCCTCCCTCTCGTCCTTCCGCCCACCGCCGTGGGCCTGGTCCTTCTCGAGGGTCTCCGGAGAACCGGGACCGTCGGGCGGCTGCTCGAGAGCGCGGGCGTCGAGATCCTGTTCACCTGGAAGGCGGTCGTGCTCGCGGCCGCGGTGATGTCCTTCCCCTTCCTGGTCCGCGTCGCACGAACCGCTTTCGAAGAGATCGACCCGCGGCTGCTCTCGATGGCACGTTCGCTCGGCAGTTCCCCCGCCGCCGCGTTTCGCCGAGTCGCCCTGCCGCTCGCGTGGCGGGGCGTGCTGGCCGGGACTCTGCTCGCCTTCTCCCGCGCGCTCGGGGAGTTCGGCGCGACGATTCTCGTGGCCGGGAGCATCCCCGGACGGACCGAGACGCTGTCTCTGGCGATCTTCCGCCGAACCCACATCGGGCAGGACGCGTCCGCGATGCGGCTGGTCGCAGTGACCGTCGTCATCGCCTTTGCCGCCGTCTGGACGACGGAGATCCTCACGCGCCGCCGCAGCCGAAGGACTTCCGTGTGATCGAGCTCGACTTGGTGCTCGCGCTCAGCCCGTTTTCGCTTTCCGTACAGACCCGGTTGGCGAGCGAGACGGTCGCGGTGCTCGGCCCGTCCGGCGCGGGTAAGACCTCCCTCCTCGAGACGATCGCCGGCTTGCGACCCGACGCCTCCGGCCGGATCGCCGTCGATGGAGAGATTCTGATGGACTCGGAGTCCGGCGTCTTCCGTGCCCCCGAGCGGCGGCGAATCGGATACGTCCCGCAGGACGCATGTCTCTTCCCGCACCTCGACACGGCGAGAAACATCCGCTTTGGAATGGGCCGCGGCGACGCGTCACTGATCGACGAGATCATCGGCATCCTGGAAATCGAACCGCTCCTGTCCCGATACCCCGCCACGCTCTCCGGCGGCGAGCGCCAGCGTGTGGCCCTCGCGCGCGCGATCGCGACGCGGCCGCGGTTGCTCCTTCTCGACGAGCCGCTCGCGGCCGTCGACGTCGAACTGAAGGATCGGATCCTTCCCTACCTGCTCTGTGTGCGCGAGTCCCTTCGCCTGCCGTTTATCTACGTCACTCACAACGCGGGCGAGGCGGCGGCCGTCGCCGGGGAGGCGCTGCTCCTGCGCCGCGGCGCGGTCGAGCGCCAGGGGCCGACGGGAGCAGTTCTTTCGGCGATGATGGCGTCTTCGCCGGATCCCGACGCGCTTTTCGAGAACATCGTCACCGGCGCGCTCGAGCCGCGGGATCCGGGAGCGGAAACGGCGGTGCTCCAGGTCGGAGACGTGCGGCTCGTCGTTCCCGCCGGTCCGGCGCCTCCACCCGGCGCGCGCTCGCTGTACGCGGTCGCGCCCGAAGACATCGTCGTCTCGACGGAACCGCCGGCGCACGTCTCGGCGCGAAACGTCCTTCGTGGCACGGTCGTCTCCGAGCAGACCTCCGGCGCAGGCGCCTGGCTGCGCGTGGCGGCGGCGGGCACCGAGTGGACCGTGCGCCTGACACGCTCGTCGGCCGAGGAGCTCGGCTTTTCCCCCGGAGCCACTGCGTGGCTCGTCATCAAGACCCACGCGTTTCGAAGATTGCGATAGCCCCGAACCCGCCCGAACGGATCCTCGAGATCGACGCTTCAATCATCTTTGCTCGACTCGTCTTCTTCCGAGGTGACGGCGGAGTCCCGCGGTTTTCGAAGGGGTTCATCGCCGCCTGACAGGAGGATGGCCATGAGCCCGGCGAGCAGAAGGGTCAACGCCACGGCGACCACGTAGCGGTAAGGCACCGCGTTTCGCGCTTCCTCGATCCAGCCTTTGAAGACATAGACCTCGCCTTTCGTCTGCGCCTCGCTCCTTCGAACCCGGATGAACTCCCGCGTGATTCGATTCGCTTCGTCCTTCGGCAGGTCCCTGTCCAACAGGAGCGTGGCGCCGGCCACCTCGGCGAGGACGACGCCGGGCTCCTTCGTGTGGTCACGGCCGATCGGGAACTGCTCGAAGGTCCCCCGTTGGTTGATCGAGCCCATCCGGATGACGAAGGATTCGCCGACTTTCTCCGCGAACATGAGTGCGATCAAGGGCAGAAAGAAGCTGATGAGAATCACGGCAAGCCCGATCCGAGTCGAACGCTTCATCCTTCCTCCAGCTCACGAGGTCCGCCGTGCACGAGCTCTGTGCGGCGGCGAGTTCGCTTCTGAGAGCAAAACCTGGGGCCGCAACGGCGGCAGGCGCAGAGTCATTTGCATCAGGACGGCCCGAAATTCTCACGCCGGGCCACGTGTCGAAGCCGGGCGGGCGGCGCGGATGAGAAACGCGGCGAGACCGAGGAGAACCGCAACGCTGACGGCGACTCCGGCCACGCCCGGTATCCGCGGCGGCAGAGAGCGCGGCGCGACGCCGAACGCGACGAGGGCGGCGACGAGCACGCCGGCGAGGCCTTCGCCTGCCACGAGGCCCGACGCGGCGAGGATGCCCGGATCGCTCTGGTCCGGGGCCAGGGCGGCGCGCCGGCGCTCGGCCCAGGCGCGCAGACAGCCGCCGACGTAGATCGGCGCCATCGAGGCGAGCGGGAGATACACGCCGATCGCGAACGCGAGGCCGGAAACCCCGCAGAGCATCGCGCCGATCGCGAGCCCGCCTCCGGAGAGAACGAGCCCCCACGGCAGCGCCCCGGCGAGCACCCCCTCGATGATCGTCTTCATCAGCACCGCCTGCGGCGCCGGGATCTCCTTCGTGCCGAACTGGTACGCGCCCCCGAGCAGAAGGACCGTTCCCGCGACGGCCCAGCACGCGAACGCGGCGCCGATCAGCTGGCCGAGCTGTTGCCGCGCCGGTGTCGCGCCCACGAGGTAGCCGGTCTTCAGGTCCTGCGAGATGTCGCCCGCTTTCGAGGCGGCGACGGCGACGATCGTCCCGACCGTCAGGACCGCCGCGCGCGCCGCCGGTTCCGTCCAGCCGGCGGCCGCGAAGATCGAAGCCACGCCGAGCAGGGTGACGAGCGTGATGCCGGAAGTCGGCTGCGAAGAGACGCCGACGATTCCCACGATGCGGGCTGCGACGGTGACGAAGAGGAGGCCGAAGACCGCCACGCCCGCGGCGCAGACCGCCCGGGGGAGCGGACCCATTCCGCCGGCGAAGATACCGGGCACGAACGCAGCCGCAGCGATCACGAAGAGGATTGCGCCGACGACGAAGGTTCCGGGCAGGTCGCGGTCCGTGGCAGGACCGGATCCGAGAGGCTCCATTTCGCTCCGGCGCTTCCGCGAAAGGCCGCGCACGACCCCGGCGAACGCGCCGCCCATCGTCGGCAGGTTCTTCAGGACTGTCAGGAGTCCCGCCACCGCGACGGCGCCCGCTCCGATGTACCGCACGTAGCGCGACCAGATCTCGGAGGCGCTCATGCCCGAGACGAGCTTCGTCGTCTCGGGGAAGAGCGGAGCCGGCAGCCCGGCACCGATCCAGGTGATCAGCGGGATCAGGACGAGGGCCGAGACGAGCGACCCCGCGACGAGAACGCCCGACTGCCGGTAGCCGAGGATGTAGCCGACAGCGAGGAGGGCCGGGGCGAGCTCGAGGCTCACGACCGCGTTGGGAAGGACCGGGAGCTTCGCCGAGAGCTCGCTCGGAAAGAGAAAGAGGAGACCGGTCGCCAGCTTGACCGCGGCGGCCACGGCGATGCCGCGGAAGATCCACGTCCCGGCTCGCGTCTCCGCGCCGGCCGTCGCCTTCAGAACGACGGCGCAGGCGGTTCCTTCCGGATACGGCAGCTCGTCGCGCGCCTCCACGATCAGGATCCGGCGAAGCGGGATCATCGCGGCGAGGCCGAGCACGCCCCCCAGGAAGCAGAGCGCGACCACCTGGAGATAGGGCGGAGCCATGCCCCAGAGGAAGAGCGCCGGGATCGTGAAGATCGTTCCCGACGCGAGCGATGTCGAGGCCGATCCGATCGTCTGGGAGATGTTCGACTCGAGGATCGTGCCGCGTCGGCCGATCATGCGGAAGACCGCCACGGCCATCACGGCCGCGGGAATCGACGCGGAGACGGTCAGGCCGACCCGCAGCCCCAGGTACGCGTTGGCCGCGCCGAAGACGAGCCCGAGCAGGACGCCCACGACGATCGCGCGAAGAGTGAATTCCTCCGCCGGGAGCTCTCCCCGTGCGCCGGACGGCGGAGGTCCTTTCGCGGAAGGTTCCGCCGTCTTCAGTTTCCGACCCGCCTCAGAAACGTCGAGATCTCCGCCGCCACCGCATCCCGCACGATCACGAAATGCCCGCCGTAATCGAACGATGCCAGCCGCGCATTCGGGATATGCCGTGCGGTGTACTCTCCATGCGCGAACGCCACGAACGTATCATCCCGGGCGTGGATGACGAGCGTCGGCGCGCGGATGCTCTCCAGCGCGAAATCGCCGCGTTCGAACCAGTGCGCCGGATCGTTGAAATTGCCCGTCGCCCGCATCCCCATCGGCAGAATCATCCGCACGACGCGGACGGCGCGGCCATGTTCTTCCGGCGTCAAGCGCCGCTGCGCCTCCCGCGTCATACCGAAAAAGCGGAGGACCTGGTCGGGAAAGCAGGTGACCGCCAGCCAGAACGGAAAATCGTGCAGCATCGTGGAGAGCGCCGGGTCTTTTGAGGGATCGACCGGACGCGGATCGACGAGGCTCCCGTCACTGATCGCGGAGACCATGATCAGCGCATCGGTGCGGGCGGGATGTCGCAGAGCGAACTGCAGCGCCGACGGACCTCCCGCCGAGAATGCGATCACGACAACCCTGGCGACTCCGAGAGCGTCCAGAAGGCAGGCGTAAGCATCGGCCTGCTCTGCGGCCGAGGGGTCGTCGGGATAGGGCATCCCCAGATAACCGAAGCGGGACGGCGCGATGATCCGAAGACCCGCGCCGAGTCGTTCGCTGACGGCCAAACCCTGATCGTAGCCCCCGCCGGCCCCATGAGACACGAGGACGGCTCGACCTTCGCCCTGTTCGGCATACTCGATACGGCCGCAGGGCGTTTCTGCGATCTTGCCGCCGGCGGCAATTCGCTCTCGGGCGGCCCGCACGTCGTGACGGAAGCGGAAGTAGAGCAGGGCCGTGCCAGCCGCGACGAGGATCATCAGAGCGAGCGCGACTCGGGGCAGATACCGGCGAACGGGATGGGTCGAGCGTTTCATTCTCTTTCTCTCGCGTGAGCACCAGGATCCCGGCGTCCCACGGTGAGATCATGCACCGCGACATCGTGAGCGAAGAAAGGCGATCCGCGGGCGACCCGATCCCTGCGACCTGCGAGTTGATCGGGGTCCGCGTCGCCGAGCTCCGGCAGCTCTTCAACGCGATGGATCCGTCTCCCTTTCACGACGGGACTTCGATCCCAACGCCGAGGACTTCGTCGTGAGTTGGGCCCGCAAGGCGCCGCACGACGCCTCCCTGGCCCTCCTCGTCGATGTCGACCGAGGCGCGGGCCGCGACGACGAAGCCGAGGTGCTGCGCAAAGCCGTTTCAGCGTTCTTCGCGCGGCGGTAAGCGAACGAGGCAAGTCTTTCTTGGACGGATTGCAGGTCGAGGTTAAGGAGCGCCTTTCGCGAGGCCGGCGGGTCCGGCCCTGTACAATCCGATCTCTTTTCACGTTTCCAGGGCCACGCCCGACGGCGAGTCCGTGGAAGAACACCGGGGGACTTGCACCGTGATCGGCCGCAACCTCGGCCAGTACCGCGTCACCGCCTCGCTCGGCGCCGGGGGAATGGGAGAGGTCTATCGAGCGACCGACTCCAAGCTCGGCCGGGACGTCGCGATCAAGGTGCTCCCGGCCGATACGGCCGCCCATCCCGATCGCCGCCAGCGTTTCGAACAGGAAGCGCGTGCGGCCTCGGCCCTGAATCATCCGAACATCCTGACGGTCTACGACATCGGCGAGACCGAGGGGACGACCTACATCGCGATGGAGCTCGTGGAGGGGAAGACCCTTCGCGAGATCCTCGCGTCGGGAGAACCGCTTCCGACGAAGAGGCTTCTCGACATCGCCGTGCAGACGGCCGAAGGTCTCGCCAAAGCGCACGGCGCCGGGATCGTGCACCGGGACTTGAAACCCGAGAACCTGATGGTCTCGAAGGACGGCTACGTCAAGATCCTCGATTTCGGCTTGGCGAAACTGACCGAGCCGGTCTCGCAGGACGCGTCGGGGCTGCCGACCGTGATCGGCGCGACCCAGCCCGGAACGGTCATGGGCACGGCCGGGTACATGTCGCCGGAACAGGCGAGCGGCCAGCCCGTGGACTTTCGCTCGGACCAGTTCACCTTCGGCGCGATCCTCTACGAGATGGCGACGGGAAAGCGCGCGTTCCAGAGAAAGACGGGCGCGGAGACTCTCGTCGCGATCATCCGGGAGGAGCCCGAGTCACTCGGGCAACTGGCGCCGAAGGCGCCGGCCCCGATTCGATGGATCGTCGAGCGCCTGCTCGCAAAGGATCCCGAGGAGCGTTACGCCTCCACCAAGGACCTGGCTCGCGACCTGAAGAGCGTCCGCGACCATCTCTCGGAGACCTCGGCCTCCGGCGCGCTCGAGGCGGCGGAACCCGCCCGGCCGCGCCGGCGGGGATGGATGCTGCCGGCGGCCGCGGCGCTCGCGGCTGGCCTTGCAGCCGGGTTCCTGATCCGCGGTTTGACGAGCGGGAGAAGAGACGCGCCCGTTGCGCTCTCGCTGCTGACCTATTCGCGCGGTTCCATCATGTCCGCGCGGTTCGCTCCGGACGGCCAGACGATCGTTTACTCCGCCTCCTGGGAAGGACTTCCGCTGGACGTCTTCACGATGCGTCCGGGGAGCCCCGAGTCGCGCTCGCTCTCGCTCGCGGGCGCCGGTCTCCTCGCAATCTCCTCCACCGGGGAGCTCGCGGTCTCGCTCGACCGTCACTTCATGTTCGGCTTCGAGACGGCCGGGACGCTCGCGCGGGTCCCGCTCTCCGGCGGCGCGCCGCGCGAGGTACTCGAAAACGTCGAGGACGCCGACTGGTCCCCCGACGGGAAGAGCCTCGCCGTAGCGCGTCACGTGGGAAACCGCAACCGTCTCGAGTACCCGATCGGAAAGGCGCTGTACGACGCGCCCGGCTGGGTGAGCGACGTGCGCGTCTCTCCCGACGGACGACTCGTCGCCTTCGTGGACCACCCGTTGCGCGGAGACAACGTCGGCAACGTGAAGGTCGTCGATAGGGACGGCAAGGTGCGGCTGACGGGGCCGTTGGCCATCTCCGGGCTCGCCTGGTCCCCGCGAGGCGACGAAGTCTGGTCGAGCGGACTCGACGGCATCTCGGCGACTTCGCTTTCCGGCAAGACGCGGACGGTCTGGAGCGTGCCCGCAGGATTCATCCGGGACGTCGCGCGGGACTGGCGCCTTCTCTTCGCCGTGAACTCTTCCCGCCGCGAGATCGTGGGTTTTTCCGCGGCCGACGGAATCGAGCGCAATCTGACCTGGCTCAACTGGTCGTTTCCCAAGGGCATCTCCTCCGACGGGAGAACCGTTCTCTTCGAAGAACAGAACATCCAGCCGCCGGGCGTCTACCTGCGCAAGCTCGACGGCTCTCCCGCCGTCCGCATCGGAGACGGCGGCGCGTGGGGCTTCTCGCCGGATGGGCGGTGGGTGCTGAATTTCCGCCAGGCGGATACGGAGAGCTCTCGGATCGTGCTCCTGCCGACGGGAGCCGGAGAGCCGAGACCGCTCCCGAAGGCGGACATCCTGCCCCAGGCGGGGACCTGGCTTCCGGACGGGCGCCGGATCCTCTTTTCGGGCAACGAGCCGGGGCATGGTTCCCGTCTCTTCGTTCAGGACATTCCGGACGGGAAGCCCCGCGCCATCACACCCGAAGGAGTCAGCATTCGCTTCGACGTCGTGTCGCCGGACGGGAAGTGGGTCGTGGCGACGGGGACGGACCGCCGGATCGCCGTTTATCCAATCGAACCCGGCGAGCCTCGCGTCGTGCCCGGGACGGAGCCCGACGACATCCCGCTCAAGTGGACGGCCGACGGCGGCTCGATCTACGTCTACCGCCCTTCGGCCCCTCCGCTCCGCGTCGAGAAAGTCGACGTGAAGACGGGACGCCGCACACTCTGGAAAGAAATCCGGCCGCCCGACCCATCGGGCGTCGAACAGGTCGGCCCGGTGCAGATCACGCCGGACGAAACGTCGTACGTGTACTCCTACCGCCGGGCGCTCGACCACCTTTATCTCGCGACCGGCCTGGGCTGATCCGGTGACGGTAGTCGTCTCGGGTGTCAGGCAGGCATTTTGGTATTTCGTCCTCCGAAAATGCCAAATTGCCTGCCTGACCCCTCTATTGCACCGCTTTGAACGGAGGCTCCAGGGCGAACGAGTCGACGTCGACCGTCGTTGCGACGCCATAGACGCCGGGCACGCCGGGAGCAGGCGCGCAGACCCCTTCCTCTCCATCTCCGGTCACGACCCGGACCGATCTCGGAGAGAGTTCCAGGGTTCCTACTGGATAGTAGAGCGTGGGTCCGACCCGCGTTCCTTCCGAGAACGTCGAGTAGTGCGCGATGTAACGGGTGCCGGTGCAATCGGGCGTGAGGTAGAGGACGTAGATCATCTGTGAATCGTAGATGCCCAGGCCCGGCTGAACGTAGAACGTCACCCAGACTCCGTCGACCTCCCGGGCGACCAGGTTCTCCGTGAGTGAGTACCCGACGAGTTTTCCTCGCCTGTCGACCACGCGGAAGACGTGGGGGTTGCCCTGTCCCTGCGGATTGCCGTTGTCTGCAGAAGCCGGCCCCGGCGCGGCCAGCAACAGGCCAATTGCAAGGAAGAACAAGCTTGCCGACCTGCGGGATCTATTGAAAGACCGGAGAACGGAACGCATGTCACTCGCCCTTTCGCGCCGGCGCCAACTCGTGGGACGCATCCGCCCGCCGCGAGCGGTACGCCTTCCTCTTCGATTTGTCGTGTGAGAGCAACCTATCACGCGGGACGTTCGAAGAAAATTGGACCGTCGTCGTAGGAAGTTGGTGCGAGACGGACGTGACCGGCATCACATTCCGTCGTGAGGCGCTGCGGCCGATGGCGCGCTCCGCCCGTCGAAAGAGTCGTCCGAACCCGTCGCGTGAACTGGAGCACGTCTCCGGGGCATACGCTGATCGGCGAAGGAGCGACAACAATGTCACGCCGACATTCCGGGGAGTCGTCGGACTCGTCCTCGGCGCCATTTTCGCCTCGACGGGCCGGATCTTCCTGCTGATGGTGACGCACGCCGGCTTCGACCTGACCGCGCTCGCGATCATCTACTGGAACCTCGAGTCCGACGTGGCCCATCTCGTCTTCCGGTAGCCCGGGAAGGGCGGCGCGAGACGTCACCGCCCGCGCGAGCTCCGGGCCCCCGAGAATCGAACCTTAGAATCCCGCCGTGCCCGATCTTCTGACGCTTCTCGCGCTCGCGGCAGCCGTGCTGGTGGTCGCGGGCCTGACGGAGGGATTCGTCGCGCGCGCGCCTCTCTCGTTCCCGATGATCTTCCTCGGGCTCGGATACTTCCTCGGCCACCGCGGGGTCATCTCGACCCCTCCGCATTCTCCGGTTCTCGAGGCGGTCGCCGTCGTAGCGCTTTCGCTCGTGCTCTTTCTCGACGCCGTCCGGATGCGTTTCGACCGCTCCGCGAAGGAGTGGCTCGTTCCCTCTCTCGTGCTGGGCCCCGGGACCGTCCTTTGCCTGCTCCTGGTCGCGACCGCCGCGCACCTGCTCTTCGGGACGGGCCTCGTCGCGTCCATACTGCTCGGAGCGATCCTTTCCTCGACCGACCCGGTGATCGTGCGCGACATCGTGCGCGACGAGAGAATTCCGGGCGCGGTCCGCCAGGCACTGAAGGTCGAGGCGGCCACGAACGACCTCGTCGTACTGCCGGTAGTGCTCGTGACGATCGCGATCTCGAAGGCGCACGGCTCGACAGTGGCGGAATGGGCACTCCTGCTCGGAAAGCTCCTCGTCATCGGACCCGTGATCGGCTTCGCGGTGGGTGCGCTCGGTGCGTGGCTGATGACCCGGGTCGATCGGCGCTTCCACATCCGACGGGAATACCAGGCTCTTTTCGGAATGGGCCTCGTCTTCGCTTCCTACACCTCGGCCGTGGCGGCGGGCGGCGACGGTTTCCTCGCGTCCTTCGCGGCGGGAGCCGCGATCGCCGCGCTCGACCTCGAGCTTTGCGACTGTTTCCTGGAGTACGGCGACGCGACGGCCGAGATGATCATGCTCTTCGCGTTCATCCTCTTCGGTTCCGTCCTCTCGACGCTCGTCGGTACGGTCCCGCTCGCGGCGGCCCTCGGCCTTGCCGCCCTCACTCTCTTCTTCGCCCGGCCGGTGGCGGTGGCGGTCGTGCTGCGGAGGGCCGAGGTCTCGTCGAGCGCGCGCGCATTCATCGCCTGGTTCGGGCCGCGCGGACTCGCGTCGCTTCTTCTCGCCCTCCTCGTGGTCCAGGCGAACGTGGCCGGCGGGGAAGCGATCCTCGCAATCGCGGGCATCGTGGTCACCGTGTCGGTCGTGCTTCACGGCGTCTCGGCGACGCCGCTGACCGGGTGGTACGCGGGTCGGGTTGCCGCGGCGACGCTCGCGGAGGAACGCGTCAGCACCGCCACCGATCTTCTGCGCAAGGCTCCGGAGGGCACGCGCGACGTTCTGCGAATCGAGCCGCGGGAGCTCGCCCGACGGCTGGCCGGAGAGAACCCGCCGATCGTGCTCGACGTCCGGTCGCGGTCGAGCTATGCGAGCGATCCGCAGGGCATCCCCGGCGACGTGCGCGTTCCCCCGGACGAGGTCGAGAGCTGGGCCGCGAAGCGCACGCGGGACCAGTCCATCGTCGCCTATTGCACGTGAACCGAGGAGGCCACCAGCGTCCGTGCGGCGCGGCAGCTTCAGAAGATGGGATTCGACGCGGCGGCGCTTCG
>DASUAD010000556.1:0-2712 GCA_035763965.1 Thermoanaerobaculia bacterium
ACCGGAACCGGATTCAAGTACCAGTAATGGGGACAGATTTATTTTCCCGATGCGAAGGCCAACGACTTGGCCACACGCGAAAATAAATCTGTCCCCATTAGAATGTCCGTTCGATGAAATACGCGTCGGTTCGGCCCCGACTCGACCCGATTCTCCCGACCGTGGAGAAGCCGGGCCGCTATGTCGGCCTGGAACGAAACGTCGTCCGCAAAAACCTGTCCGCCTCGGCGGTGACGATCGCGCTCGCGTTCCCCGACACCTACGAGATCGGCATGAGCCACACGGGCCTGAAGATCCTCTACGAGATCGTGAACCGTCGGCCGGAGTTCGCCTGCGAGCGGACCTACGCACCGTGGGTGGACCTCGAGCGCCGGATGCGCGAGGAACGGATTCCGCTCTTCACCGTCGAGTCGTTTGCTCCGGTCGCGGACTTCGACGTCCTCGGGTTCTCGCTGCAGTCCGAGTTGAACTACTCGAACGTTCCGAACATGCTCGACCTCGCGGGGATCCCGGTCTGGCAGCGGGACCGGCGCGACGACGATCCCATCGTGCTCGGCGGCGGACCGTGCACCGCGAATCCCGAGCCGGTCGCCGACTTCTTCGACGCCTTCCTGATCGGCGATGCGGAGGAGGCCCTCCCCCGGTTCCTGGACGTTCTGAGAGATGCGCGCAACGGCGGTCTGTCGCGACGCGACGTTCTCGCGCGGCTTGCCGGGCTCGAAGGTATCTACGTCCCCTCGTTCTACGACGTCACGTATCGCGAAGACGGACGCATCGATTCGATGGCGGTCAACGATCCGCTCGTGCCCGAGCGCGCCCGGCGCACCTGGGTACCTGCGCTGAAGCCGGAGTACTACCCCGACAGGCCGATGGTCCCCTCGGTCGAGATCGTGCAGGACCGTCTCGGCCTCGAGGTCATGCGCGGCTGTACGCAGGGCTGCCGCTTCTGCCAGGCCGGGTACTGGTATCGGCCCGTGCGCGAGCTCGATCCCGCCGACGTGGTGAAGATGACCGGCTCGTTCATCGCCGAGTCCGGCTGGAGCGAGGTGGGCCTCCTCTCCCTGTCCACCGCGGATTACTCGCAGATCGAGCCGCTCGTGCGCTGCCTCGCGCCGCAACTCTCCGACCGGCGCGTCTCGATCTCCCTGCCGTCTCTCCGAGCGGAGGCGTTTTCGGTGGGTCTCGCGGACGCGGTCTCCGAGGTGCGCAAGTCCGGCTTCACGTTCGCGCCCGAGACCGGATCGGATCGCCTGCGCCGTGTCATCAACAAGACGTTCACGAACGCGGACATGATCCAGGCGGCGGACGTCGCGTTCGCCCGCGGGTGGGACCTGATCAAGGTCTACACGATGATCGGTCTGCCAACCGAAACGACGGCCGACCTCGACGAGCTCGTCTCGCTCGTCGAGGGAATTCTCGCGCAGGGAAGAAAGTACGGCCGCAAGGAGGTGAACGTCTCCGTCGGGCCGTTCGTGCCGAAGTCGTGGACGCCTTTCCAGTGGGCGCCGTTCGACGGAGTCGACGTGCTCGAGAGAAAGCTCGCCTACCTGAAGGACCGCTTCCGCCGGATCCGCGGGGCCCGGATGAAGTGGCACGAGCCGCGGGAGGCGGAGATCGAGTGCGTGCTCTCGCGCGGCGACCGGCGCATGGCCCGCGTCCTCCACACAGCCTGGAAGTCGGGCGTGAAGTTCGACGGCTGGAGCGAGCACTTCCGATACGACCTGTGGATGCGCGCCTTCGAAGCGGAGGGAATTGCGAAGGAGTCTTACCTGCGCGCCTACGACCTCGACGAGGCCCTTCCCTGGGACGTCCTCGACATCTCGATCAACAAGCGGTTCCTCCGGGTCGAGCTCGTCAAGGCGATGAAGGAAATGCGCACGGAGGACTGCAAGTGGGGACACTGCTACGCGTGCGGCGTCCCCGGCGACGGAGAAGACACGGTGCTCGCGCGGGCAATGCCGGGGAGCCTCCCGACGATCGATCCGGCGGTCTCCCGGTCGCAGGATCCCGCCGCATACCGGGACGTCGCAAAGGGCGCGGCCTACCGCCAGAAGGCGATGCCGGATCTTCCCTCCGCGGTCCGGCGCGCGGCAGCGGCGCCGGCGCGGGTCTTCCGCCACCGGGTCACCTTCGAGAAGGGCGGCGACGCACGGTTCCTCTCGCACCGCAACACCATGGACGTGCTCGAGCGCGCGATCCGCGCCGCCGGACTCCCGGCGCGCTACACGGAGGGATTCAACCCGCACATGAAGCTCTCGATGGGACCGGCGCTCGCGCTCGGAATCGAGAGCCGGCACGAGGTCTTCGACGTCGAGGGGGTTGCGCCCTTCGGACCCGACGCGGCTCTCCGGATCAACGAGAAGCTTCCGGCGGGCGTCGTTGTTCGCGAGGTCCGCGAGCTTCCTCCAGGGGAACCATCGCTCTCCCGGTCCGTGAAGTCGGCGAGGTATGCCGTGCGCCTCGATTCTGCCGAGCACGTGGAACGCGCGGCCGAGGCGATCGCGAACGGATGGCGCGAGACGGTGCCCGCGCTGCGCGCGCTCGCGATCGACGGGGACGCGGCCGGCGCGCATCTGACGTTCGAGGTGAACCTCGACCAGGAGGCGGGCGAAACCTCCACTCCGAAGAAGGTTCTCGAAGCCCTTCTCGCGATTCCGCCCGAGGCGCAGGCTTCGCTTTCGGTCGTGCGCGAAGCGACCGTCCTCGGCTAGC
>DASUAD010000557.1:0-4346 GCA_035763965.1 Thermoanaerobaculia bacterium
GTCGCCGCGACGTCCGCCTCCCGGATTCCGGCGAGGCCCGCCTTCTCGCGGTCGAGCCGGTACACCGCTTTTTCCCGCGGGCTCTCGACGTACCAGTCGACGTCCACCACCCCTTCGGTCCGGGAGAAGAGCTCTTTGACCTGTCTCGCGACGTCGCGGCGGCCCGCGTCGTCGGGACCGTAGACCTCCGCGACGAGCGTCTGCAGCACCGGCGGCCCGGGCGGGACCTCGGCGACCTTGACGCGCGCGTCGTACCGCCGCCCGATCGCGGTCACGATCGGACGCGCCGCCTTCGCGATCGCGTGCGAGGAGCGGCGGCGATCCGCTTTTCGCGCGAGACTGACCTGGACGTCCCCCTGATTCGAGCCGCTCCGCAGGAAATAGTGGCGGACGAGGCCGTTGAAGTTGTACGGCGCCGCCGTGCCGGCGTAGGTCTGGGTGCCGACGACCTCCGGCACCGCCGCCAGGGCCTCGGCCATCTCCGCGAGGGCGCGGCTCGTCGTCTCGAGCGTCGTCCCTTCCGGAAAGTCCACGACGACCTGGAACTCGTTCTTGTTGTCGAACGGCAACATCTTCACGTGGACGATTCCGAGCGGCACGAGGGCGATCGCGGCAATGAGAAGCGCGGCGATGACGGTGAAGAAGGCGAGGCGCGCTTTTCTCCTTCCTTCCGTGACGAGAGGCGTCATGGCCCGGCGATACAGACGGGCGAGCGTGCCGCGGGATTCGCCGTGCCCCGAAGATCCGACGGGCGCGCGCCGGAAGAGCCGCCGCGCCGCCCACGGCGACACCGCAAAGGCGACCGCGAGCGAAAAGAGCATCGCGGCCGAGGCGCCGACCGGAATCGGCCGCATGTACGGGCCCATGAGACCGCCGACGAACCCCATCGGCACGATCGCGGCGATGACTGCGAACGTCGCGAGGATCGTGGGGTTGCCGACTTCATCGGTGGCCTCGACCGCGATCTCGGCGAGCGGCCGGTCGGCCGCGCCCGGCAGCCGCCGATGGCGCACGATGTTCTCGACGACGACGATCGCGTCGTCCACGAGGATGCCGATCGAGAAGATGAGGGCGAAGAGCGTGATTCGATTGAGCGTGTAGCCGAGAACCCAGAAGACGAAGAGCGTGAGAGCGAGGGTCATCGGAATCGCGAGCAGTACGACCCCGGCCTCGCGGCGGCCGAGCGCCAGGGCGATCAGCAGCGCGACGGAAAGCGTCGCGAGCGCCATGTGCTTCAAGAGCTCGTTGGACTTGTGCGACGAGGTCTCGCCGTAGTCTCGCGTCACGGTCATCCGGACGTCGGCGGAGACGAGCTTCGGCCGCAGGATGTCGAGCTTTCTCTCGATCGCGTGAACCACGGTGATCGCGTTCGCGCCCCGGCGCTTGCTGACCGAGAGAGTGACGGCGGGCCAGCGTCCCGCCGTTTGCGGGTCGCCGTGGGTGACGTAGACCGGCGGGCGCTCGGGACCGTCCGCGACTTTCGCAACGTCGGCGAGGAGCACCGGCGCACCGCCCGCGGACGCCACGACGACGGAACCGAGCTCGCCGGCGGAGCGCACGAAGCCGCCGGCCTCGACGGGGATCTCGCGGCCGCCCGAGACGAGAGGACCCGCATCGACGCGCCGGTTTGCGGAGAGGATCGCGGGAACGACCGAGGCGGGGCCGAGTCCGCGCGCCGCCAGACGGACTGGGTCGAGCTCGACCCGGAATTCGCGCCGCAGGCCCCCGATGAGCGCAGTGTCCGAGACCTCGGGGATCGTCTTGATTTCGTTCTCGATCTCCGCCGCGATCTGCCGGAGCGTCGAGGGATCCTGGCTGCGGCTCGCCAGCGTCAGGGCCCAGATCGGAACGTCGTCGATCGAGCGGGGCTTGACGAGAGGCGGAGGAAGATCGCGCGGCCACCGATCGGCGAGAGAGTCGAGCTTCGATCGCACGCGGACGACGGCGCGATCCGGATCCACGCCGACGCGGAATCGGACGATCACGAAACCCCGGTCGGAGGAAGAGGTCGAGTAGACGTATTCGACGCCGGGGATGGAAGAGAGTTCCTTTTCGAGGGGCGCGATCACCTGGCGCTCGACCTCGACCGGGCTCCGGCCCGGCGCGGCGGCGAAGACGTCGACGATCGGCACCTTGATCTGCGGCTCCTCTTCGCGCGGTGTCATGAGGACGGAGAGCGCTCCGAGACCGAGAGCGAAGAAGACGAGGAGCGGCGTGAGCTTCGAGTCGACGAAGAAATGCGCGAGCCGCCCGGCGAGGCCGAGCGGGCGCGGCTCGAGCGCGCGTTGAAGTTTCCGATCCTCGCTCAGGACGTCACCTTCGTCCCCGACTCGAGGTCGGCCGGCGGGTCGAGGACGACACGCTCGCCCGCCTCGAGCCCCGAGAGGACCTCGACGTTTCCGTCCCGTCGGGATCCGGTGCGGACGTAGCGCAGCGCGACGCGCCCGTCCCGATCGACCGCCCAGGCGATCTCGAGACCGCCCCGAGCGACCACCGCGCCGCCGGGAACGAAAAGTCGCGGGACCGCCGGACCGGGCAGAAAGACCCGCGCGAAGGACCCCGGCGCGGGTTCGAAGCCGGCCGGCAGGTCCACGCGAATCGTCCGGCGACGCGTCGACGGATCGACGGTGCCGACGATCTCGGCGATCCGACCGGTGACGGTCCTTCCGGCGACTTCGAGCCCGACCGTGCCGCCGGGAGCGAGCGCCGCCGCATCCTGCTCGGCCGGGGACGCCTCGACGCGTCGCCCCGAGAGCGATGCGATCCGCACGAGCGGCCGCCCGGGACCGGCGAGATCCCCGGGAGAAACGAATCGCTCGACGACCACCGCGTCGAAAGGGGCGGTCAGGACCGTCTGCGCGCCGTCGATCTCGGCGCGGCGCAGGTTCGCGAGAGCGTTCGCCGCCGCAGCCGTGGCGGTCGCTTCCTCCTGCCTCGCGCGGTCGAGCTCGAGGGCCGCCGCGGCGCCCCGGCTTTCGAGCCGTTCGAACCTCGCCCGGTTGCGCTTCGCGAGGTCGAGCGCGGCGCGCGCCGACTGCACCGCGGCCCGCGCGCCGTCGAGCGCTCCCCGAACCTCCTGCTCCTCGAGGCGCACGAGCACCTCACCCGAACGGACCATCCGTCCTGGAACCGCCGGGACCGTCGCAACGGCCGCGGCGAGCCGACTCGAGACGACCGCTTCGAAACGGCCGACCACGATCCCCTCGACCTCGATCGAGCCGGGCGCCGTTCGGCGCTCGACCGGCGCGGTCGCGAGTCTGCGAGCCGTGCCGGCCGGCCGCGCCGGGGCTTCCGATCGGCCGCAGCCGGCCCCGGCGAGCGCGACTCCGGCCACGATCACGGCGAGCGCAGAGATTCGCTTCATCGGATTCCACCTTCCGGAGGCAGGCCCAGGGCCAGCCTCAGATGAGCCTCGGCAATCGTTCGCTCGGAACTCGCGGCCAGGGCTCCCAGGCGCGCGCGCAGCTCGGCCGCCCGCGCTTCGATCAGGTCGGCCAGCCGCGCGGCGCCCTCCTGGTAGCGCGCCTGCTGAATCTCCCTCGCGGTGCGGGCGGCCGCCTCGGCAGCCTCGTACGCCGCCTGGCGAGCCTCCGCCGCCTTCAGCGCCGCGCGCGCCGAAAGAACGTCCTTCTCCGCGGCGCGTCGGATCTCGCGCGCCGATGCTTCCGCCGAGATCATGCCGGCGCGCGCCTCGAGGATTCGCGACTCGATGCCGCCGGAGGCGAAGATCGAAATCCGGAGGCCTCCGAACACGGAAGCGGAATCTCCCCAGCGCGCTCCGGGCGTCTCGGCGTGAAGCTCGTAACGTCCGGACACGAGAAGCGACGGCCAGCGTGACGCCGAAGCGGCTCCGTGGCGTTCGCGGGCGGAGTTTGCCGCGAGATCCGCGGCGGCGACGTCGTCGCGCGCCGGGGCAGCATCTTCGGGAACGGGCCGAGGAGGCGGCAGGGGAGCGAGCGGCCGAGCGGCCGCCTCCGGGCCGATCCGCGTCGCGAGCGCCGCGCGGGAGTCCGCGAGCGCCGCCCGGTAGCCGGCAATCTCGGCGCCCAGTTCCGCGAGCGCGGCGTTCGCCCGTGCCGGATCGGCGGGCGTCACCATTCCCTGCTCGCGGAGCGACGTTGCGATCCTCACGTCCTCCCGGGCATCCGCTTCGCGCTCGAGGAGCACGGTGATCGCGTCTTCCGCGCCCCGCGCCGCGGCGAAGGACGAAATCGCCTCGAACGCGGCCGTGTCCCGCGTCCGTCGGGCGGTTCGATCCGTCGCCTCCGCGGCCTCCCGGGCCGCCCGCGTCTCGCCCCGCCGCGCGCCGAAGAGATCGATCGTCCACTCCGCGGAGACCGCGCCGC
>DASUAD010000558.1:0-5996 GCA_035763965.1 Thermoanaerobaculia bacterium
GTCGCCGTGGACGGTCCCATCGGGGTCGGGAAGACGTCGCTCTGCGAGATGCTCGCCCGGCGCTTCCACGGAACGCAGATACTCGAGGACGTCGACAACCCGTTCCTCGCCGACTTCTACCGGAAGAAGAAGGGGGCCGCCTTCCAGACTCAGCTCTTCTTTCTGCTCTCGCGGTACCAGCAGCAGCGCGAGATCGCGCAGACGGACCTCTTCACCACGCTCGTCGTCGCGGACTACCACTTTCCGAAGGACAAGATCTTCGCGTACCTGAACCTCGACGACTCGGAGCTCCTGATCTACGACCGGCTCTACGGGCTCCTCGCGGAATCGGTCCCGAGGCCCGACCTCGTGATCTACCTGCAGGGATCGCTCGACACGTGCATGAGGCGCATCAAGAAGGCCGCGCGCGCCGTCGAGAAGGGGATCACCCCGGAATACGTCGCGCAGCTGATCGAGGCCTACAACTACTACTTCTACCACTACGAGGAGACGCCGCTCCTGGTCGTCGACACCAACGAGATCGACTTCGTGAACCGGCCAGCCGACTTCGAGGACCTGGTCGCTCAGGTCCGCCGCGCGAAGAAGGGACAGCAGTACTACGTGCCCGCGGCCAGCGGGTGAAACGGGGGAAAGACCCGGGTTTTCAGAAACCGGGGTCTGTCCCCTATAATTGACTCGACGCCCTTCTCGGCGGCGATCCCGGCTTTCGGGACGTCGACCGAAAGGAAAGGAGCGCGACATGTCCACTCTCTCCGAAACCTCCCCCGTCACCATTCCCGCGCTCGTCGCGGCCAAAGGCGTCGAGAGGATCGCGATGCTGACCGCCTACGACGCCCCTTCGGCCGCGCTGCTCGACACGGCCGGGCTGGACGTCCTTCTCGTCGGCGACTCCGTCGAGATGACCGTCTACGGCGAGCCCAACACCCTCTCGGCGACGATGGACTCCATGGTCCGCCACTCGCGCGCCGTTTCGCGCTCGGTCAAGCGGGCCCTCGTCGTCGGCGACATGCCGTTTCTCTCCTATCAGGCAGACACCGCACGCGCCGTCGAGAACGCCGGACGTTTCCTGGCCGAGGGGGGCTGCGCGGCAGTGAAGCTCGAGGGGGGAAGCCGGATCCTCCCGGCGGTCGAGGCCATTCTCGCAGCCGACATCCCGGTGATGGGGCACGTCGGCCTGACGCCGCAGTCGTACCACAAGCTCGGCGGCTTCAAGGTGCAGGGGCGCGAGCCCCTGACCGCCCGTCACATCCACGAGGACGCGAAGGCGCTCGCCGACGCCGGCTGCTTCGCGATCGTGCTCGAGTGCGTGCCGGCCACACTCGCCGCCGAGATCACGCGGGAGATCCCGGTGCCGACGATCGGCATCGGAGCCGGGCCGTCCTGCGACGGGCAGGTCCTCGTCTTCCACGACGTGATGGGGTTGACGCGCGACCTCCGGCCGAAATTCGTCCGCAAGTATGCCGACCTGTCGGCGACGATCGAGGAAGCCGCGAAGGAATTCGCGCGCGACGTGAAGGACGGGAGCTTCCCCACGGCGGAGGAGTCGTTCTCCGGCGCCAAGCCGACGACACTCAGGCGGGTGTACTGAAAACCGTTCGCGATGCTCCCGCGCTGCGGGAGCTCGTCCGCGAAGCCCGGACCTCGAGCAAGTCCATCGCGTTCGTTCCGACCATGGGCGCGCTCCACGAGGGACACCTCTCGCTCGTGCGGCTCGCGCGCAGCCAGGCGGACTTCGTGGTCGTCTCGATCTTCGTCAACCCGCTCCAGTTCGCTCCGGGCGAGGATTTCGCGCGCTATCCGCGCCGCGAGGCGGAGGATCTGGACGTGCTCGCCGGCGCAGGGGCCGACGTCGTCTACCTTCCCGACCCGGCGGGCTTCTATCCCGCCGACTTCTCGACGGCCGTCGAGGTCACCGCCGTCACGGAGGGGGGTGAAGGCGCGGCTCGGCCGGGTCACTTTCGGGGTGTCGCGACGGTCGTCGCCCGGCTCTTCCTCCAGGTCCTGCCGGACGTCGCCGTCTTCGGTCGCAAGGATCTCCAGCAGGTCGCGGTCATTCGCCGGATGATCCGGGACCTCGACTTTCCAGTCCGCCTCGTCGTCGGCGACACGGTTCGCGAGCCCGACGGCCTCGCCATGTCTTCTCGCAACGCGTACCTCTCCCAGGAAGAGCGCCGCGTCGCTTCGGCGTTGCCGCGTTCCCTCTTTCGGGCGCGCGACGCCGCCGCGCGCGGTGAACGCGACGCGCGGGAGCTCACCGCGGGCATCCGGCGCGAGCTCGAGGCGGCGGGCGTCCGGGTGGACTACGTGGAGGTCGTCGATCCCGAGACGATGAAACAGGTTGCGCGGGCGTCGGAGGGCTCCGCGATCGCCGCGGCCGTCCGCATCGGAAAGACCCGTCTCATCGACAACGTCGTCGTTCCTTGACGCGGCGCTCGCGAAGCGACAGGATCGGAGCGTGAGCACGACGGCAATTCCCGAGAAGCCGGCCGCCCCGGCCGAGTCCCCCGCTTCGGATCCTCTCGTTCTGGGTGGGCGGACGTTCCGGTCGCGGCTCATCATCGGCACCGGCAAGTACTCGACCTTCGCATTGATGAAGGAAGCGCACCGTGAGTCGGGCGCGGAGATCGTCACGGTTGCGGTCCGGCGCATCAACCTCGACCGCACGAAAGAGTCGCTCCTCGACTGGATTCCGGCGGGCATGACCCTTCTCCCGAACACGGCCGGGTGCTACACGGCGGACGACGCGGTGCGCACCGCACGGCTCGGGCGGGAGGTGGGGCTGTCGAACTGGGTCAAGCTCGAAGTGCTCGGCGACGAGCGCACTCTCTGGCCCGACAACACGGCTCTCCTCGAAGCGACCCGGACCCTGGTCGCCGAGGGATTCGTCGTCTTTCCTTATACGTCCGACGACCCCGTCGTCTGCCGCCGTCTCGAGGAAGAGGGAGCGGCCGCGGTGATGCCTCTCGGGGCGCCGATCGGCTCCGGCCTCGGGATCCAGAACCCGAACAACATCTCGATCATCATCGAGCATGCGAAGGTGCCGGTGATCGTCGACGCCGGCGTGGGCACCGCGTCCGACGCGTGCATCGCGATGGAGCTCGGCGCCGACGGCGTGCTCATGAACACGGGAATCGCGGGCGCCAACGACCCCATCCGGATGGCGCGCGCGATGCGCCGTGCCGTTGCCGCGGGTCGCGACGCCTTTCTCGCCGGCCGTATCCCTCGCAAGCGGTACGCCACGGCGTCTTCGCCGACCGAAGGTCGCCCCGGCGCCTGATCGCGCGCGAGCGCCCAGCCGCTCCCGCCGGGCTTACGGCGCGACCGGGACAGTAACGATGCGACCCTCGAACGGCTCGGTGATGAACAGGGTCCCGGTCTTCTCGTCGATCGTCATCGAGCTCGGTCGACTCAGGCAGTCGACGACAACCGTCGGAACATCGTCGGGCGTCTCGAAACGAAGCAGAGAACCGGGCGAGCCGAAAAAGGGCCCCGCTGAGGCATGCTGGAGCACCAGCCAGTCGGTGTCGCCGCCCTCCCGGATCGGAATCACGTCGACGGCGGTCTTGAGCCCCCCGATGAAGGAGCTGTGGCTGCCCGTCACGGGATCGACCTGTTCGATGTCCGACTCGCCCGGCGGAAACGGGGCACCGCGAAAGAGCGCGACCAGCAGCAAACCGTCGGAGTAACGGATTCCGGTCGGGACGGCCTCGACCACGGGCGGGCCGATGGGCAGCGGGTTCGGGATCGGCGGGAAGGCCGCGAGCTGCGAGAACGCCCCCGAATGGATGTCGACCTTCCACACCAGATTTCGCCCTCCGTCGGTGACGTAGAGATCGCTTCCGACGACGACCAGATCGAAAGGATTCGACAGCCGCACGTTTCCGGGGACGGGCCCGATCGGGTTCGGAATGAAATCGGGGAAGTCGGCGACGAGCTCGACCGTGGCCTTGTCGCCGGCGCCGTTCGACAGCTTCACCTCTCCGCCGTCCGCGAGCGCCTCGTGGTCGCCGATGGAGAGCGTGAATCCTTCCGTGATTCTCTCGACATGGGCGCTGAAGTGGATTGCCAGAACGGAGCTGAAGATCGGCGAGGACGGCGGGTTCGGGTTCGGCAACGATGTCCCCGGAATCGGGCCCGCGATTGCGACGTCCCCCACTCCGATGGCGACGTAAAGGGTGCGACCACGCATGAAAACGCCGGCCGGTCCCGAGGGCTCGAGGACGTCGTTGATCCCCGACGGCAGTCCGTCCAGCAACGTGCGGCGGTTGCCGTCGGAGTCGACGATGGAGATTCGCCCGGTGTTCGGCGCGGTCGTGCCCGTTTCGCCCACGATCAGGTTGTTCTTGTTCGACTGCGTGATGCCGAGCGGCTCCCGGAGACCCGACGCGAGCACGGCCGCAGGGCACTGCGCCTCCGCCTTCGTGCCCGGAATCATCGTCGCGGCTGCGACCATCGACATCGTGGCGGACGCGAGAAGCCGATGTGCGATCCCGTTCATTTGCCCCTCCTCACGAAAACGAATCCCGCCCGTGCGGTTCGGCGGCTCCAACCTGATTCTTGCCGGAAATGTGGCATTCGGGCTTTTACGGCGGGTCGGGGCTGTTGGTCAATTCGACTGGAATTCGACTTTAGTCGTACGACCAGACCGCTCCAAAAATGCCTTGCATGGCGGTCCAACCGCATGCTACGTTGCGGCAACTTTAAAGAAACGCCCCGCAAAACACCCGGCAACCACACTATGTTTGTTCATCCCCCATCCGTCCGCCCCTGCGGGGAGGCGTACGTGCAATCGAAAGGGGGTCGGTCCTAGAGAAATCTTTTCCGGCGCGAGCCGGAGACCTTTCGAACGCACGAAGTTTCATTTCAGTTTTGTTTTTGAATCAACGGAGCGCGAGAGCGATCCGGAAGAGGGTAATACCCGGGAGATCGGCACTTTCAATGATGCAGCAATACACGGACAAGAATCTGACCTGCGTTGATTGCGGTAACACGTTTCTCTTTTCGGCAGACGACCAGGAGTTCTACGCCCGCAAGGGATTCACCAACGAGCCGAAGCGGTGCAAGGTGTGCCGCGACAAGCGCAAGGCGGCCGCGGGTGAGGGACGCGAGCGCACGCTCTATGACGTCACCTGCGACGGCTGCGGCAAGCAGACGCAGGTGCCCTTCAACCCCACCAACGGCAAGCCCGTCTACTGCCGCGAGTGCTACTCGGCGCGTCGCGCGCAGCAGGCCTACTAGATCGAAAAAGGTTCCTGACAGAGATATTCACGCCCCGGCGATCGCCGGGGCTTTTTTTCGGAAAATGAAAAACGGAAAACGACGACCGGTTCATTTGCCCCGTTCTCCGTTTCCCCTTTCCCGTTTTCCGTTTCCCGGCTTTGGTATCGTCTGCGCGTTTTGAACCTCGTTCGCTCCGGTCCCGGACTTCTCGAAGCGATCGGCTCCACACCCCATGCGGAGCTTTCCCGGTTTTCGGCCGGCGCCGCCCGGATCTTCGCCAAGCTCGAGTTCCTGAACCCCGGCGGCAGCGTGAAGGACCGGATCGCGCTCTCGATGATCGCGGACGCCGAAACGCGCGGGCTGCTGCGGCCGGGTGGCACGATCGTCGAGCCGACGTCCGGTAACACCGGGATCGCTCTCGCGATGGTCGCGGCGGTCCGGGGCTACCGCTGCGTAGTCGTCATGCCCGAGGGCTATGGCCACGCCAAAGCCAGGGTCATGAAGGCGCTCGGCGCGGAGGTCGTCCGCACGCCTGCGAACGAGTTCATGTCCGGGGCGATCCGCCGGGCGGAGGAGATCGCGCGCGAAAAGGGCGCTTTCCTGCCGAACCAGTTCGCCAATCCCGTCAACCCGCGGACACACTACGAGACGACGGCGCGGGAGATCTGGGCGGAACTGGGCGACTCGATCGACGCGTTCGTCGCAGGCGTCGGAACGACCGGGACCTTCATGGGGATCGCGCGATTCCTGACGGAGCGCAATCCCCGCCTCCTCCG
>DASUAD010000559.1:0-2432 GCA_035763965.1 Thermoanaerobaculia bacterium
CCTTCCCGATCTCGAGCATCACGAACGCCTTCATCGTGGTCCGCTTCTTCGGCTGGGCCGCGGGCCGTTCAGCGACTTCGGCGGTGCTCATGTCTCCTCCTTCTCTCATTCAGTAGGTGATCCGTCGCAATTGCGCGGGAGCGGGGCGCCTTCCCACCCGGATGCGGAAATCGACGACCTTCGCGCCGGACTCGAAAACCTTCACGGGGTTCAGGTCCATCTCCTGGATCTCGGGACACGTCTCGAGGAGCGCCGACACGCGCCGCAGGACGTCGATGAGAGCGTTTTCGTCGCCGCGCGGCGCTCCTCGGAACCCGCGCAGAAGCGCCGTTCCCTTCACCTCGTTCAGCATGTCGGATGCGTCGGCGTCGGAGAGCGGGGCAATCCGAAAGGACGTGTCCCCGAGGAGCTCGACGAGCGTCCCGCCGCTCCCGTACAGGACGAGAGGGCCGAACGTGCGGTCGTAGACCGCCCCGACGATGACCTCGACGCCGCCGGGCACCATCTCCTGCACGAGGTGACTCGTGACCCGGTCGCCCAGCGTCTGCTCGATCTCGCGAAATGCGCGGCGAAGCTCCGCCGGAGTCGCGAGGTCGAGCTTGACGCCGCCGACGTCGCTCTTGTGGAGGAGCGTCGGACCGATCGCTTTCAACGCGGCGGGAAAGCCGATCTCCTTCGCCGCCCGGTGGACCTCGCTCCACCCCGGGGCGACGCGGGATCTCGCCACCGGGATCCCGAAAGCCGTCAGCACGGACCGCGCTTCCGAAGGCATGAGCCATCCCTCGCCGCGCTCGAGGGCGTGTCCGATGAACTCGCGCGCGTCCTCCACCCGCACCCCGTCGAGCTCTCGCACGGTGGCGGCCGGTCTCTTCCGCCACTCGGCATATTCCGTCGCCCGCGAGAGGGCGGTGACCGCCGACTCGGGGAACGGATAGCAGGGAATCGGCGAGAGACCGGGCGGCGCTCCCTTCGCGCCCATGAAAGTGGCGAGAACGGTCTTGGACGATTTGCGCGCTTCCGCCACGACGGCCGCCGCAACGGCGTCGGCGTCCGTGACGAGCGGCGGAATGAAGATGACGATCAGGCTGTCCACTCCGCCGTCGGCGAGAACGAGACGAATGGCCCGGCCGTAATCCGCGGCCGACGCGGACGCGAGGAGGTCGACCGGATTCCCGACGCTCGCCTCCGCCGGAAGGAACCCGCGCAGGGCCGCGGCCGTTTCCTTCGAGAGAGCAGCGAGCGAAAGTCCGACCGCCTCGCAGGCGTCGGCGGCGAGGATGCCGGGGCCCCCGGCGTTCGTCAGGATCGCCACGCGTCGGCCCGCCGGAAGCGGCTGGTGCGACAGCAGAGTCGCGACGTCGAAGAGCTCCTCGAGCGTCCGCGTCCGGATCACGCCCGACTGCCGCAGGAGCGCCCCGACCACCGTGTCGCTCTCCGCGAGCGCTCCGGTGTGCGAGGACGCCGCCCGCGCGCCGGCTTGCGACCGGCCGGCCTTGACGGCCACGATGGGCTTCGAGCGCGAGACGCGCCGCGCGATCGGCCCGAAGTTGCGCGGGTTGCCGAAGCTCTCGAGGTAGAGGAGGATGACGTCGGTCCGCGGGTCCTTCTCCCAGTACTGGATGAGGTCGTTGCCGGAGACGTCCGGCTTGTTTCCGACCGACACGAACGTGGAGATGCCGAGGTTCAGCCGCTTCGCGTGCTCCAGGATCGCGAGACCGAGCGCGCCGCTCTGGGAGAGCATGCCGACGCGACCCTCCTCCGGATAGACCGGAGAGAACGTCGCGTTCAACCGGACCTTCGGGTCCGTGTTGACGATCCCCATGCAGTTGGGGCCGATCATCCGGACGCCGGAGGCGCGCAGCTTCTCGACGAGCGCCGCCTCGCGGGCGCGTCCGGCCTCGCCGGTCTCGCTGAAGCCGGCGGTGATGACGACCAGAGCCTTGACCCCCTTCTCGAGGCAGTCGGCCACGACGGCGTCGACTCTCGCGGCCGGAACGACGATCACCGCGAGATCCACCTCGCCCGGGATCTCGGTGACGCGCGCGTAGCAGCGCAACGTCTGGATCCTCGATGCGTGCGGGTTGACGGGAACGACCCGGCCGCGGAAGCCGGAGGCGCGCAGGTTGTGGAGGATTTCCGATCCGATGTGTCCGCGTTTGCGGTCCGCTCCCACGACCGCGACCGCGCGCGGCTCGAAGAACGCCTGCATCGAGGCGGTCGCCGCGCGCCGCGCGCGCTCGGCAGCCTTCTCCTCGGCGGCGGGAGTCGGCGAAATGGAAAACTCGAACCGCAGGGCGCCCGCCTCCCTCTTCTGGCGGACCTCGAAACCGGAGTCGACGAAGACCTGGATCATCTTCTGGTTGTAAGGGAGCACCTCGGCCTCGAACGTGTCGATCCCCTTCTCGCGGGCGATCCGGGCCAGCCGGTCGAGC
>DASUAD010000560.1:0-5560 GCA_035763965.1 Thermoanaerobaculia bacterium
GCGATCTTCGGAGGCGGCTTCGACCGCGAGCGGCTGAACCGGCGCGGCAACTGGCTCTACATGGTCGACGTCGAGACCGGCAAGGTTCTCTACCGGGTGAACTCGAGTTGCGGGATCAACGAAGGAAGCGGATGCTCGCCCACGTATTTCGCATCTATTCCGTCGGAACCTGCCGCGATCGACGGCAACGGCGACGGATACATCGACCTCCTCTACTTCGGCGACCTGAAGGGTCGCATGTGGAAGGTGGATCTGACCGATCTCCGCTTCCTCTCTTCGCCTCCAGCAGGGCGTTTCGATAACAAGATCGACCTGGTTTCGGGTTCGGGGCAGCCGTTCCTGCTTTTCGAGGCGCCGCAACCAGTCGCACCCGCCGTTCATCCCTTCTATCCGATCTACTACCGCCCGACGGTGATCACCCTCGGGTACAACGTCTCGGGCCGGCCGGCGCTGGGTATTGGGTTCGGCACGGGTGACCGCGACGACATCACTTCCAAAGCCGAGCCGCTGGCGCTGACCTTCAAGCAGCGCTTCTATTACGTGGTCGACCGGAACAACGGGACGACGCGGACGGAGGCGGACCTTTTCGACATCACGTCCTCGACCGCGGCATCTCTGACGACGGCGCCCTTGAACGGCTGGTTCCTCGAGCTCGCTCTTGGCGAGCGGATCAACGCAGACTCGATCACGGTCGGCAGCGTGATCTTCTTCACGACGTTCAACCCGCTGGAGGCGGGCAACCCGGCAAACCCGTGCGCGGCGAACTCACCCGACTGCGGGCTGGCAAATGGAACTGCCCGCCTCTACCGCGTCTTCTACTCGACGGGGAACCCCTATATCGGCGGCGACCGCGGCGAGACGCAGCAACAGGGAGGGTTCCTTTCCGAGCCCGTGTACTTCCAGTCTCGGGACCAGGAGGGCAACCTCATCTACACGACCGAGAACACGGTGAAGAAGGAGCACGCGCCGGGCGGCAAGAGGACCACGGTCAAGAGCTGGAAGGAACGCTCGCGCCGGCCGTAGCGCGGAGCGACAGGGAGGAGAAAGCAGGGGCGATCGAAAATCGCCCCTTTTTTTTGGCTCTCCGCTACAATCCGCCGACCAATTCGACAAGTTCGACGAGTTCGACGGGTCCGACAAGGGGGAAGGAAAGAAAATGCGAAGACGCCTCGCGTCAATTCTCGTTCTCGCGATGATCCCGGCAGGAGCACTCGTACTCCGCGGCATTCAGCAACCGCCGGCTGCGGAGGCCCCGAAGCCGCTCTATCCACCCGGAAAGGCGGAGAAGCTGGCCGCCCCGCCGACGTCGGTGGCCCGCGGGCGGCAGCTCGTGATGCTCGGTGGCTGCAACGATTGCCACACGCCGAAGCTGCCGGATGGACGACTCGACATGTCACGGCAGCTCTCCGGCCATCCCGAAGGCGGACCGATTCCGGACGAGATCGAGAACGGCGTCTCGACGAACCTCCTCCTGACCGCGTGGCGCGGCCCGTGGGGTTTGACCCTCTCCCGAAACCTCACCCCGGACATGGAAACCGGGATCGGGAAATGGACCCTTGCCGACTTCAAGAAGACAATTCGTACGGGCGTCGATCCGAGCGGTGAGGTCCTCTATCCGCCGATGCCGATCCCCGTGTACCAGAACCTGCCCGACGAAGACCTGACGGCGATCTGGAACTATCTGCGGACGATCAAGCCGATCCGCAACAACACGCGCGGCCGCATGCTCGGTCCCCCGCCGCCCGCGGCCAAACCATGAAGCGGCCGGTCATCGCTTCCGCGATCGTCGCGGCGGGCTTCCTTTCCCTGGGCCGGGCGCACGCCGCAGACGGCGTCGTCCCGGCCGGGCGCGTGCGCGGCGTCGTGAAACTGGACGGCGCGGCGCCGAAGCTCGCGCCCCGCCCGATCACGAAAGACCAGGCCGTCTGCGGCCACGACGCGCACGAACCGGTCGCGCTTCTGACGGACGCCGCCGGGGGCGTCCGAAACGCGGCTATCCTCCTGCGCCCCGTCAACGGCGCGGCGCCGCCTCCGGGGCCCATCGCGCCCGCGCTCATCCAGCAGAACGGGTGCGAATACGCGCCCCACGTTCAGGTCGTCCCCGTCGGGACGAAGCTGAAGATCGTCAACGAAGACGACCTGATGCACAACGTCCACGGCTACGACGAGCGCGGCGTGACGCTGTTCAACCTCGCGCAACCCCTGAGAGGCCTCTCGAACAGCTACACGACGAAGGCGCCGGGGGTCCTCCGGCTGGTGTGCGATTCGGGCCATCCGTGGATGCGCGCGTTCGTCATCGTGGCGGATACTCCGTGGACGGCGGTCAGCGGACCGGACGGGAGCTTTACGATCGAGGGCGTGCCTCCCGGAACCTACCGGCTGGACCTCTGGCACGAATTCCTCGGACGCTCGCAGCAGACCGTCACAGTCTCCCCGTCGGGCGAGGCGCGGATATCGTTCGCCATCCGCGCGCCGTCGGAGGGATTCGCGAAATGACCTCGCCCCGCGGTCGCAGACCGCGGGGCCGTCATCCTGGCAAAAACGAAGGATCTCTCGACTGAGAGAGGGATCCTTCGTCGCTTCGCTCCTCAGGAGTCGCTCTGGGCGCTCTTCCTGCGGCCGTGGTCCAGGATCCGCTTGCGAACGCGGATCGCGGCGGGAGTGACCTCGACGAGCTCGTCGTCGTTGATCCACTCGATGGCCTGCTCGATCGTGAGCGTGCGCGGGGCGTTCAGGCGGACTGCGATGTCGGCCGTGGAGGCGCGCATGTTCGTCAGCTGCTTTCGACGGCAGGGCTGAACGACGAGATCGCCCTCCTTGACCTGCTCGCCGACGATCTCTCCTCCGTAGACGGCTTCCCCCGGTTTCACGAAGAAAACTCCGCGGTCTGCGAGCTGATCGAGCGCGTACGCCGTCACCTCACCGGCCTCCTTGGCGACCATCGCGCCCTTCTTTCGATTCGGGAGGGGGCCGCGATGTGGTCCGTACTCGTCGAAGAGGTGATTCAGCAACCCGGTGCCGCGGGTCAGCGAAAGGAACTCCAGGCGGAACCCCAGGAGACCCCGTGACGGGACCGTGAACTCGATTCGCGTCCGGTCGCCGTGACGTCCGATGTAATTGAGCTCACCCCGACGTTCACCGAGCGCGGCGATGAGCGGGCCGGTGAACTCCTCGGCGCAATCGATGACGAGCTCCTCGAACGGCTCGAGGATCTCGCCGTTCTCGCCCGTGCGGAGAATGACCTGCGGCCGGCCGAGCGCGAACTCGTATCCCTCTCGCCGCATCGTCTCGGCGAGGATCGAGAGCGAAAGCTCCCCCCGCGCGAGCACGAGAGACGCGTCGGGCTCGGATGTTCTCTCGAGCCGGATTCCGACGTTCTTTTCCCGCTCCTTTGCCAGGCGCTCCCAGAGGTGCCGGCCGGTGACGAACTTGCCCGCCCGACCCGACATCGGAGAGTCGTTCGTCCGGAATTCCATCGAAAGGGTGGGCTCATCGACCTGGATTCCCGGAAGAGGCGTCGGGTCGGCCGGGTCGAGGAGCGTGTCGCCGATCTCGATGTCGGGAATGCCCGAGATCATGCAGATGTCGCCGGCGGACACGCGATCGACCTCCACTCGCTCGACACCAGAGAACAACTGGATCTTCCCGGCGCGGCCGCTCTGAACGACCGTGCCGTCGGGACGGACGAGCGCGAGCTCGCCGCCGCGGGCGAGCGTGCCGGAGAAGACTCTCCCGACGGCCTGGCGGCCGACGTAGTCGGAGTACTCCGTGTTGGCGACGATCATCTTGAACGGTCCTTCCCCCACGGGGGGCGGGGGAATCTCGTCGAGCATCGCGTCGAGAAGGGGACGGAGGTCCCCGGCAGAAGCCTTCGGATCGCGGCTCGCGAACCCGAGACGCCCGGAGCCGTAGAGCACCGAGAAGTCGAGGTGCCTCTCCTCCGTGGCGAGCGAGAGGAAGAGGTCGTGGATCTCCCCCTCCACCTCGAGAGTCCGGGCGTCCGCGCGGTCGACTTTGTTGATCAGGACGATCGCGCTCTTGTTCCCTTCCATCGCCTTCTTGAGGACGAAGCGGGTCTGGGGCAGAGGACCCTCCGACGCGTCCACGAGCAGGAGCACGCCGTCCACCATGGTGAGGATGCGCTCGACCTCGGAACCGAAGTCCCGGTGACCGGGGGTGTCCACGATGTTGATGACGACGCCGCGGTACCGAACCGCCGTGTTCTTCGCGAGGATCGTGATGCCGCGCTCGCGTTCGAGCTCCCCCGAGTCCATGATGAGCTCCGAGACCTGCTGGCCCGCGCGAAACGTGCCGCATTGCTTCAGCAGCGCGTCCACGAGAGTCGTCTTCCCGTGGTCGACGTGCGCGATGATTGCGAGCGCGCGGCGGTCCGCCCGGACGCCCGTCGGAGAAGCAGAGATCGCGCTCATGGATTCGGTCATATTCTCAGATGCGTGGTGAGCCTTCGGAAACGCTTCTGGCAGCCGTTCTCTTCCCCGGGCGGAAAGCCGTGACCAGCGGAGGCAGGCGGCTCGTCTATTCGAGCGACGGGGGACGCATCTGCGCCAGGTGCGGCTGGCCGGAGGTCGACTGCCACTGCTCGTCCCGGCTCGGCGCCCCGGAAGAACCCCTACCGGAAAAAGTGACGGCGAAGCTGTCGCTCGAGAAACGCGGATCCGGGAAGGTCGTGACCGTCATCGCGGGTCTTCCCGACAACCGCGCGTTCCTGGAGATGCTCGCGCGCGAGCTCAAGCGATCGTGTGGCACGGGGGGTCGTGTGGGAACGGCCGCGGTCGAAATCCAGGGCGACCACCGCGATCGGCTGCGCGATCTCTTCGGACGCAGAGGATGGATCGTGAAGGGCTGACTTGCGCTCGCGGGAGCAAACGTGACATTCTCCCGCTTCCCTCGCGCCGGCCGGCGCGACCGAACGGCGGTCGCCGGCGACCCTTTCCGTTCTCATCTATCGAAAACACGCCGGAAAACACGCGGGGCCGCACCCCGCAGAAAGACCCGTGCCCATGCCTTTTTCCAGGTTCGATCTCCACCCCGACGTCCTGAAGGGCGTCCGCGAAATGGGATTCACCCGTCCGACGCCGATCCAGGCGGATGCGATTCCTCCGGCGCTCGCCGGACGGGACCTGCTCGCGAGCGCCGCGACGGGAAGCGGCAAGACCGCTGCTTTCGTCCTTCCGATCCTGCAGCGGCTGCTGCCGAAACCGCGTCGCGCGACCCGCGCCCTCGTGATCACGCCGACTCGCGAGCTCGCCGCGCAGATCGAAGATCACGTGCGTCAGCTCGCGGTGCACACTCCGATCCAGACGGCGTCCGTTTTCGGCGGCGTGGCGATGGGACCACAGGAGCACGCCTTCCGCGCCGGCGTGGACGTCCTGATCGCGACGCCGGGACGCCTCCTCGACCACTTCCGGCATCCCTACGCCCGGCTCGATCGCCTCGAGGTCCTCGTGCTGGACGAGGCCGACCGCATGCTCGACATGGGGTTTCTTCCGGACGTGCGCCGGATCCTGAAACACCTTCCCTCACACCGGCAGACCCTGTT
>DASUAD010000561.1:0-3974 GCA_035763965.1 Thermoanaerobaculia bacterium
CGCAGCCGTTACGCGCAGATCGTGGATGAGAAGACGCGGCTCATGCCCGGCGTGCCGGAAGTCCTCGCCCGGCTCGCCGCGGCCGGGTATCCGATGGGGGTCGCGTCGAACAAGCCCGCCGACTTCTCGCGGCGGATTCTCACCGTGAAAGGCATCGGCGATCGCTTCGTCGGGATCGTCGGCCCCGGCCCGGACATCCCTGCGAAGCCGCACCCCGAGATGCTCCGGCGGCTCATGCGGGATGCGGGTGCCGAACCGGGCGAGACGACGGTCGTCGGAGACATGGAGATCGACGCGGAATTCGCCCGCGCCGCGGGTTGCCGCGCCGTGCTCGTCGCCGGCGGGTCACGATCGGAGGAGGAGCTCGCCCGGGTGCCGGCCGACGGCCATCTCTCCCGGATTTCGGAGCTGCCGGATTGGATCGACAGGGCGGGCGAGAAATCCGAGCCCGGCCGGCCTAGAATCAGCCGATGAGCCGCATTGTCGTCGCGGAGGATCTGTCCCCGGCGGGTCTCGACATCCTCCGCAAGGCCGGACACGAAGTCGTCGAGCTCGCCGGGGCGCCTCGCGAAAAGCTCCTCACGGAGCTCTCCGACGCGGACGCGCTTCTCGTCCGGAGTCGCACGAAGGTGGACGCCGCGCTCCTCGCGGCGGCGCCGCGACTCTCGGTCGTCGGCCGCGCGGGCGTGGGGGTCGACAACGTGGACGTCCCGGCGGCTTCCGCGCGCGGCGTGCTCGTCATCAACGCGCCGACAGGGAACGTCGTCTCGGCCGTCGAACACACGTTCGCGCTGATGCTCGCGCTCTTGCGCCGTGTCACCGAAGCGTCGGTTTCGCTCGCATCGGGCAAGTGGGAGAAGTCGAAGTTCGTGGGCACGGAGCTCGCGGGCAAGACGGTCGGAATCGTCGGACTGGGCCAGGTCGGCTCACGCGTGGCGGCCCGGGCGCGCGCGTTCGAGGCCCGCCTCGTCGGCCACGACCCGTACCTGCCGGTCGAGAAGGCCCGGGAGATGGGAGTTCCCCTGGTCTCGCTCGGAGAACTGCTCGAGGTCTCCGACATCGTAACTCTTCATTCGACCGCGATGGAGAGCGGGCGTCCACTGCTCGGTCGCGAGGAGTTCGCGCGGATGAAGCGCGGCGCGGTGCTCGTCAACGTGGCGAGGGGGAGCCTCGTGGACCGTGAGGCGCTTCGCGAAGCGCTCGTCTCCGGTCACCTGGCGGGCGCGGCCCTCGACGTCTTCCACCCCGAGCCCCCCGCTCCGGACGACCCGATCCTGAAGCTTCCGAACGTCGTGGTGACGCCCCACCTCGGCGCTTCGACCGTCGAAGCGCAGGAGCGCGTCTCTCTCCAGACCGCCGAAGCGGTCGCAGAAGCGCTCGCCGGCGCCTCGTACGTGCCCGCGGTGAACCTGCCGTTCCGCGGACCGAAGGATGCGGAAGGCGCCGCGGCCTGGATGCGCGTCGCCGAAAGGAGCGGACGCTTTCTCTCGTGCATCGGGGGCGAGCGCCTGACCTCGCTTTCCGTCGAGACCTGGGGACTTCCGGAGGACTTTCTGCGGCCGGTCGCCGTCGCGGCGGTCAAGGGGGCGCTCGAAGCGCACACGCCCGAAACGGTGAACTTCGTCAACGCGCTCTTCGTCGCGCAGGAGCGCGGCCTGTCGGTCGCGGAGACCCGCCACGAAGAGCCCGGCCACTATGCGCGCTCGATCCGCGTCACGCTGTCCGACGGCCGAGCGAGCTCGACCGCGCACGCGACGCTCTTCGCCGGGAGCGACGCCCGGGTCGTCGAGGTCGACGGCTTGCCGCTCGAATTCCGGCCGGAGGGCACCGTCGTGTTCCTGCGAAACCGCGACGTTCCCGGAGTCGTCGGCAACGTCGGCACGATCCTCGGTGAGGGAGGAATCAACATCGCGAACTTCTCGCTGGCGCGCGGGACCGGGAAGCGGGCCGCGGCCGTCATCGCGGTCGATACGCCGCCTTCTTCCGAGGTTCTCGCCCGGCTCCGGAGTGCGCCGGGAGTGGAAGAGGTCCGGGTGGTCTCCTGGTGAAGCGCCTCAAGGTCGTCGTCCTCTACGGCGGCCGATCCGTCGAAAGAGAGGTCTCGCGCGTCTCCGCGCGCACCATCGTTGGAGGGCTCGATCGCTCCAGGTACGAGGTCGTGCCGCTCGCGGTCGACCCGAGCGGGCGCTTTCTCTCCGCCGCCGATTCGTCCCGCATGCTCGCCGAAGGACCTGTGCCCGACCGGTTTCGCCGGGCGGAGCCGGCCGGCGGGGCGCTCGTCCCTCTCGAGATCTCGGCCGGCCGCGCCGACGTGGTGTTCCCGATCATTCACGGAACGAGCGGTGAAGACGGGACGCTGCAGGGCTTCCTCGAGTTCCTCGGAATTCCCTACGTCGGGGCCGGCGTCGCGGGCTCGGCCATCGGCATGGACAAGGCGGTGTTCAAGGCCCTCCTCCGGAGCGCCGGGATCCCGACCCCCCGCTCGGTCGTCGTCCGGTCGTCGGATCGGGGCACGCGCGCGCGGGAGCTCGTCGCGGGCCTTCCGCTCCCTCTGTTCACGAAGCCCGCGACCGGCGGCTCCTCCGTCGGCGTGCGCAAGGTGAAGGACCTCGCGCAGCTCGATGCTGCGATCGAGGAGGCACTCCGGTACGACGACCGCGCGCTCGTGGAGGAGGGGATCGACGCGCGAGAGCTCGAGTGCGCCGTCCTCGGCGACGAGGATCCCCGCGCATCGGTTCCGGGAGAAGTCGTCCCCGGTCACGAGTTCTACGACTACGACGACAAGTACCGCGATGACAAATCCCGTCTTCTCATCCCGGCGCCGGTCAGTGAAAAGGTTGCCGCCGAGGTGCAGCGGCTCGCCGTCGAGTCGTTCCGTCTGTGCGGCCTCTCGGGCATGGCGCGCGTCGACTTCTTTCTCGAGCGAGGAACGGATCGCGTCCTCGTCAACGAAGTCAACACGCTTCCCGGGTTCACGGCGATCTCGATGTACCCGAAGCTCTGGGAAGCGAGCGGCGTTCCGCTGCCGGCGCTCCTCGACGAGCTCATCCGGCTCGCGATCGCCCGCAAGGAACGGCGCGATCGCCTCTCACACGAACCGCCGGCCGAGCTGCAATAGCCCACTCTTCCTGCGCGGCTGCGCGCCGATGAGCGCACGTGGCCCTTCTTCGATATCGTCCCCGCATGGCTCTGGAACGTGGCAGCTCGATCGGCAGCTACCAGGTCCTCTTCCGGTTGGGCTCGGGAGGCATGGGCGAAGTCTGGCGGGGGCGCGACAGCGGGCGGGGGATCGACGTCGCGATCAAGGTCCTTTCGCCGGACGCCGTCCGGGACCCCGATCGGATGCGGCGATTCGCCATGGAGGCCCGGGCTGCGTCGTCACTGAAGCATCCGAACATCCTCACCGTTTACGACGTGGGGGAGAGCGAGGCGGGGCCGTATCTCGTCACCGAATACGTGGAGGGCGACACGGTCCGGAATCTCCTGAACGACGGGCCGCTCCCGCTCGAACGTGCGGCCGACATCGCCCTGCAGGCGGCGGAGGGCGTCGCCAGCGCCCACGCAGTCGGCATCGTCCACCGGGACCTGAAGCCCGAGAACCTGATGGTGAATCGGCAGGGCGCGGTCAAGATCCTCGACTTCGGTCTCGCGAAGCTCCTTCGGCCCGCGGAGGTCTCCGAGGACAACGCCCTCGATGTCGCGCGGACGGCGACGGGGATGATCATCGGGACCGCCGGGTATCTTTCGCCCGAGCAACTCCGCGGGGAGAAGGCGAGCGAGCGATCGGACGTCTTCGCGCTCGGGGTCGTGCTCTACGAGATGTTGACCGGCGAGAATCCTTTCCGGCGCAACAATGCGGTCGATACGTTCACCGCGATCCTGCGCGAAGATCCGCCGCCTCTGGACCCCCGCTTGGGTGCGATCCCGGTCGAGCTCACCCTCGCTCTCGGCCGGGCGCTCGCCAAGAAGCCGGA
>DASUAD010000562.1:0-2466 GCA_035763965.1 Thermoanaerobaculia bacterium
CGCCGTCTCCGACCCGGCGCGCCTCGAATCCATCCGGAGCGCGGCCGAAAAGCGCGGGCTGCCGTTCTTCGAGGTTTCGGCGGTCACGCGCAAGGGCCTCGACCGGCTCGTGCACCATTTCTTCCAGGCGGTGCCTCCGGCGGAGACCGCTCGCGCGGCGAGCGCGGAACTCGACTAGTCTCTTTCCGTGCGCATCGGCGTTTTCGGCGGGACATTCGACCCGGTCCACGACGGCCACGTGAAACCGGTCGCGGCGGCGGCCGAGAAGTTCGGCCTCGACCGCGTGATCTGGGTTCCCGCGCGGCTGTCTCCGCACAAGGGCGTTGCGCCGACCGACGCGCGACACCGGGTCGCCATGGTCGCTCTGGCGACGGCCGGGCGGCCCGACTGGTCGATCTCCTTCGATGAGCTCGACCGGGAGCCTCCGTCCTACACGGTCGACACCCTGCGCGACTTCTCGGCGCGGTTCTTGAATGACGAATTGTGGTTGCTGATGGGAACGGAGGCGCTCGCCAGTTTCGGGAGGTGGAGGGAGCCGGAAGAGATCGTCCGGCTGGCCCGTATCGCCGCTTTCCACCGGGAGCCGTTCGTCGGGGGCCGGCTGCACGTGCCGAAAGTCGCCGGACTCGAAAATCGCCTTGAGGTTTTCGACGGCGGGTCGTTTAAAATCTCCTCGACGGACCTGAGAGACGACCTCGCCCGGGGAGGCACTCCGGCGGGGCGTGTTCCGGAGCCGGTCGCGGAGTACATTACGAAGCATCGCCTCTATCGCGGGGTCGAGGGTTGACGGCGGACCGGACCTCGCAGGACAAAGTTCGGGAAGGTTTGACCGCCGCCCTCGACCGGAAAGCGTCGGCCGTCCTCGTCTTCAACCTGACGGATCTGACCACGATGGCCGACTATTTCGTGCTCACCACGGCGTCGAACGACCGTCAGGCCCGCGCGATCGCGGACTCGATCGTCGAGAGGCTCGGCCCCGCCCTCTCCGTCGAAGGCCTGCAGACGGCCACCTGGATCCTGATGGACTACGGCGACGTCGTCTTCCACATCTTCCAGGAGGAGGCGCGCCGCTTCTACGCCCTGGAAAGGCTCTGGGGCGACGCGGCCAACGAGACGGGCCGCTTCGCGGCTTCCTGACGACGACCGAACCAGACGAGGCTCCTGCCCCGAGGAGACGCTCGCTCAAATCCCTCTTTCGCACCCGCAACCGAGCGCTCGCGCGCGAAGTCGCGATGCTCGAGCGCGCCGTCGATCTCCCGACCACGATCCTGATTCTCGGGGAGAGCGGGACCGGCAAGGACCGGCTCGCGCGCGCCCTCCACGACGCCTCGAAGCGGCGCGACCGGCCCTTCGTCCGCGTCGAGGCGGCGAACCTCTCCGACGACCTCTTCGAGAGCGAGCTCTTCGGGCACGAGCGGGGCGCATTCACCGGGGCCGTGTCGGGGAAGCGCGGACTCCTCGAGGTCGCCGCCGACGGCACGGTGTATCTCGACGAGGTTTCGTCGCTGTCGCTCGCGGGACAGGCGAAGTTCCTGCGGGTGCTCCAGGAGCGGACCTTCCGGAGGTTGGGCGGCGTCGTCGTTCACCCGTTTCGCGCGCGGCTCGTCGTTTCCTCGCGGCGGGACCTCTCGACGCTCGTCCGGGAGAAGGCCTTCCGCGACGACTTCTTCTACCGGATCGACGTCGTCTCGGTCCGCCTGCCGCGACTCGCGGACCGGACGGAGGACATCCTTCCGCTCGCCCGGGAGTGCCTGCGGCGGTCGGCCCTTGCCTACGGGCGGCCGGCGCGGCGGTTCACGGCCGATGCGGAGGAGCTTCTGGCCCGCCATCCCTGGCCGGGAAACGTGCGGGAGCTGTTTCACGTGGTGGAGAAGGCGGCGCTCATCGCGGACACCGCGACGATCTCCGCGGCCGACCTGCCGTTCGGCTCGTTCGGCGCCCCGGAGTCCCTCCTCGTCGCGGCGATCGAGAGGCGCTGGACCCTGAAGGAACTCTCCGACGCATACATCGACGAGACACTCCGGCGGGCGGGAGGCAACCGCTCGCTCGCCGCGAAGCGCCTGGGCGTCTCGCGCAAATTCCTCTGGGAGCGCGCGAAGACCCGAGCAAAAGCGCCGGTCGGCGGTCTCGGAGCCCCCGGCAGAAATCAGAAGAAATAACCGTTCGCGGCAAGGAGTTTGCTCTGTTCCGGTGCGCCGCATCGAGGGTAATCCGGGTCACCGGCGGAATCGGGTATCATCACGGGTTCAAAAAACGGCCGCGGCCGACGAATCGGGGCCGCAGAGAAGGAGACGACCAAACATGCCGACGAGCGCCGCTCGCGCCCCGAAGCGAAACAAGCGGGAGCTGGAGAAGTACCGCCGGCTGCTGGAGCAGAAGAAAGCCGAGCTCTCGACGGAGCTCGCCAAGGCGCGCAACGCCGAGGAGGAGACGACCGAGGAGTCGACGCAGGACATCGCCGACAAG
>DASUAD010000563.1:0-9482 GCA_035763965.1 Thermoanaerobaculia bacterium
CACCGCAGGGACCTCCATCCTTTCGAGGAGGCGGAGGGATTCGCCGGACTCGCCGAGCGGCACGGCTACACCCAGGCACAGATCGCCGGCGCGATCGTGAAGTCCCGTGTCTCGGTGACCGAGGCGATGTCGCTCCTCGACATTCCCGAGGACGTCCGAGACGAATGTCGGCGCGCCGACATCGAGGCCCGGTCGGTGCTCCTCGAGATCGCGCGGCTGAAGGATGCCGAGAAGATGCGCGACGCAGTCGCGGCGATCGCTCGCGGCTCGACGCGCGACGACCTGCGGGCGCGGAAGAAGGAGGCGTCGCCTTCCCGCCGGCCGAGGCGGTTCTCGTTCGTCTACAAACCGAGGGGCGGTCCGTACAAGCTCGCGCTCTCGTTCGCGAAGTCGCGCGTCGAAAAGTCCGAGCTCGTCCACGCGCTGCGCGAGGTCATCCGGCAGATCGAAGCGGGAGAGATCAAGCTCCCGAAACGTTAGGGGATCGAGTCATCCCGCTCGGATAAGCTTCCGTCCCCACGGAGGTGAACCATGCGTCGAGCGGCCATTCTCCCGCTTCTGACGGCCCTCGCGACCCTCTCCGCAACGGCGGCCGCGGCGCCCGGGCAGGAGCGCCCCGACGTCCGCCACGCCGTTCTGGCCGAACCGAACCCGAGGACGCCGGAGGTCTCGACCTCGGATCTCGAGCGGATCCTCGGCGAGGGAAGCGCGACCGTCTTCGACACCCGTCCCTTCCGCGAGTTCGCGGTCAGTCACATCCCGGGGGCACGCAACCTCTCCGCCAAACCGGGCGTGGCCATGTCGCTGTACGTCTCCGACGCGGCGGAGGTCGGACGCGTGGTCGGCGGGGACAAGAAGGCGGCCATCGTCCTCTACTGCAACGGCCCTTTCTGCGGCAAGAGCAAACGCCTGGCCGAGGAGCTCCTCGCCGCGGGATACACCGACGTCCGCCGGTACCAGCTCGGGATCCCGGTGTGGCGGGCGCTCGGCGGCGTAACCGAGATCGAGCCGGAGGGGCTCCGATACGTCATCGCGAACGACGCCACCACGGTCGTGATCGACGCCCGCGAGAGCGACGCCTACCGGGCCGGGACGATCGCGGGAGCGCGAAATCTGCCCCGGAGCGGAGTGCTCGACGGGAAGGACGTCGGGGAGGTCAAGCGGGCGAAGGACGACGGCCGGCTGCCGATGGAAGATCACAACACCCGGCTGATCGTCGTCGGGTCGAGCGCCGCGGAGGCACGATACGTCGCCCAGGCGCTGGCCCGCGAGGCGTTTCACAACGTGTCGTATTTCCCGGAAACGTTCGACCGAGCGCGGGCTGCCGTGAAGGGCGTGCGCGCTCCCGCGCGACAGCCCTAGCCGAAAACGATCGGTCGTGAACGAGGTTCGTTCCCTGGTCGCCATGGCGCACGTGCTCGACGTTTCCCGCTCGATCGAGTTCTACCGGAAGCTCGGGTTCGAGGTCGGCAACACGTTCACGCCGGACGGCGCCGCGGAGCCGACCTGGGTCTGGCTTCGGAGGAACGAGGCGCACCTGATGCTCGCGAAGGCGAGCCACCCGGTGGACGCCGCGGTGCAGGCGGTTCTCTTCTACGTCTACTGCGACGACGTTCCCGCGATGCGGGCCGCGCTCGAGATGGCGCACATCGACGTCGGGGCGATCCAGTATCCGTTCTACGCGCCGCGCGGGGAGTTCCGCGCCACGGATCCGGACGGCTACGTCCTGATGATCACGCACACCTGAGGGGTGATGTTCCGCCATGAAATGGGTCCTGTTGGGCGCCGTTCTCCTCGTCGTATTCGTCATCCTGGAGGGGAAGCGACAGGAGAAGAAATACGGCCGCTCCCGCGGCGGCAACCTGATGCGCGCCGGGCTGCTCGATTTCCAGCGGCACCTGGAACCCGAGCGGAAGGTCGAGATTCTGCTGGAGCGGCGGGAGCGCACGGTGGACCTGGAGTCCGGGGACGAGCCGACGAAGACGGGCAGAGAGGCAATCCGGGAAGGAGGAGACATGTCCGCGACGAACGCCAGGCTCGCAAGAAGGTGGTTCGAGGAGGTCTGGAACGACCGGCGGGACGCCACGGTCGAGGAGCTGATGCACTCCGACGCCGTCGGCCACATGGAAGGAATGGAGATCAAGGGGCCGTCGGAGTTTCTCTCGGCGCGCGCCACGCTCCTCCAGGCCTTCCCGGACCTGCGGGTGGAGGTCGACGGGATCGTGGCGGAGGGCGACGACGTCGTGGTGCGCTGGTCCGCGAAGGGGACCCATCGCGGAGAGGGCCTCGGCTTCGCGGCGTCGCGCAAGTCGGCCGAGTTCCGAGGCATGTCGTGGCTTCACTTCCGTAACGGTCGGATCGTGGAGGGGTGGGACGCCTGGAACCAGGGGCGGCTGCTTCAGGATCTCCAGTCCCCTTGAAGCCGGCTCGCCGGGCACGGCGCCCGCAGCGCCGGCGGAAGATCATCGTCTGGATCGCGACGAGCGCGGACGGATACATCGCGCGTCCCGACGGCGGAGTCGAATGGCTCGACCGGCCACGGCCCCGGGGCAACTACGGGATGCGCGCCTTCGTCAAATCGATCGACACGATCCTCTGGGGAAGGAAGACCTACGAGGTCGCGCTGGGATTCACCGACGGACGCGGAGTCGGGTACGGCTCGCGGGTGAAGAACTACGTCTTCTCGCGGCGGCCACCGGAGAAGCACACGCCCGACGTCGAGTTCGTCCGCGAGCGGCTCCGGAGTTTCTTGAAACGCCTCCGGGCGACGCCGGGAAAGAACGTCTGGGTGATGGGAGGCGCCGGGCTCACCGGATCCCTGCTCGATGCGGGGGAGATCGACGAACTCGTCGTCCACGTCGTCCCGACGCTCATCGGTGAAGGAATTCCGCTCGCCGCCCCGCGGCGCCGGCTGATCGCGCTTCGCCTTCTCTCGGTCCGACGGTTCTCCGACGGCGTCGCCCGGCTGCGCTACGCAGTCGCCCCCAAAGCCGGCCGTCCGCGGTCCTGACCGGGCGTGCAGTTCGACACGCAGGTCAAGACGGCGGTCTACCGCTGGACGGTGGAGACGACAAAGCCGCCGACCGTGGTCGAAATGTCCGAGGTCGTGGGCGCACCGGCGCGAGACGTCCGCGAGTCCTACCGGCGTCTGCGCGCGAGCCGGGTCCTCTTTCTGGAGCCCGACGGCGAAACGATCCGGATGGCGCCCCCGTTTTCGGGGGTGCCGACGCAGCACTGCGTACGCGTCGGCGGGCGCGAGTACTACGCGAACTGCTCGTGGGACGCGCTCGGGATTCCCGCGGCGCTCCAGGAGAAGGCGCAGGTCTCTTCCCGGTGCGAGCAGACCCTCGAGCCGATCCGGATCGAGGTCGGGCGCGAGGGCCCCGAGCCGGTGCCGGTGGTCGCCCACTTCGCGGTCCCGGCGGCGAAGTGGTGGGCGGATCTCGTCTACACGTGAAGCACCATGCTCTTCTTCCGGTCGGAGGAAAGGGTGAACGAGTGGTGCCGGTCGCGGGGCCTTCCGCGACGGCCGATCATCCGTCTCGACCAGCTCTGGCAACTCGCCGTCGCCTGGTACGAGAACCGACTCCGTCCTGACGCCCGGCGCCCCGGGCCCGACGAGATGCGCCGCATCTTCGCGGGGATCGGTCTCGAGGGGCCTTTCTGGGACCCGGAGTCCGACGAATTCGGCTGACCCCGCGGTGTTCCCGACAAGCCATTTTACATAATCTATCTTATCGGACGTTGTAGAACTCACCGGGCCCCCGGCTCGGGCCGCCCCGAAGGGTCCCGGCCGCGCTCCCCCCGGTCCTTCTCGCGGTCCCGGCTTGACTCCGAACGCTCTCCCGCGGACGCTTGCCCCGATGCGGCTCATCTCGCGGTCGGTCGTTCGGGAGATCGGCCCGCCGTTTCTCCTCGGGTTCGGCGCCTACACCTTCATCCTGCTCGTCCGCACGATCTTCCTGATGACCGAGTTCTTCGTGCGCCGGAGCGCGACCCTGGCCGAGGTCTCCTGGCTTGTCCTGCTTTCGGTCCCGTGGATCGTCGTGCTCACGCTCCCCATGGCGTTTCTCCTCGGGGTTCTCATCGGCATCGGCCGGCTGTCCGGGGATTCCGAGCTCGTCGCCATGCGGGCCTGCGGCGTCGGCCCCGGGGCCCTCTACCGGCCGGCGCTCGGCGCGGCCGCGGTCCTCTCGGCGGCGGTCTTCCTCTTCTACAACCTCGTGCTGCCCCGCGCCAACGAGGCGCTCACCCGATCGATGGCGCGGGTCGCGGCGACGAGCGTCGTGAACCTCGTCGCCCCGAGGACGTTCCGTGAGCCGCGGCCCGGGGTCACGCTCTTCTTCGACCGCGTCGGTCCCGACGGGAGGTCGTTCGAGGGCGTGTTCCTGAAGCTCGGCGAGGAGGACGAAAGGACCGACCGTGTGATCGTCGCCCGCCGCGGCTCTCTCTCGCTCGAGGGCGGAAAGCTCTGGCTCGACCTCTTCTCCTCGGTCGTCCACGAGGTCGACCAGGTGAATCCTTCGCGCTACCGGACGAACCGAAACGAATCCCAGCGAATCCTCTTCTCGGAGGACATCGAGTCCACGGTTCAGGAGCGGATCACGTATGAGAAGGGTCTGCGGGCGCAGTCGCTGCCCGAGCTCATCCGGACGGCGAGGGAAATGAAGACCGTCTCACCGCAGCGGCGGCGCCTCGCGTTAGTCGAGATCCAGAAGAAGTTCTCGATACCGTTCGCCTGTTTCGCGTTCGCCGTCATCGGGATCCCGCTCGCCGAGACCTCCCGCCGGGGAGGAAAAGGAAGCGGGTTCGCGCTTTCCCTCGCGATCCTCGTCCTCTATTACGTCCTGATCTCCAACGGCGAGACCTGGGCGCAGGAGGGTCGCATGCCCGCGTGGATCGCCATGTGGCTGCCCAACGTCGTCCTCCTCGCTCTGGGAGCCGTCGCGGCGCGCCGGGCAGGACGCGAGCGCGGGCGCTGGACGCTGCGACTCCGACGCCGGCGGGCTCCCACCGCCACGGCGGCAGAGGCCACGCGCCCCGCGTGGTTCGGGGGTTTCTTCCGCTTCCCGGCCCTTCTCGATCGGTACGTTCTCTCGAGGTTCTTTTCGACGCTCGTTCTCGTCATCGCATCCGTCCTGCTCCTTTCGCTCATCGTGGACTACTCGGAACAAGTCGACGAGATCCTGAAGAACCACCCGCGGACGCCGGTCATCCTCGGGTACTACCGCGCGTTCCTCCTCTCGATCTCGATGGAAGTCGCCCCCTTCGCAATCCTGATCGCCACGCTCGTCTGCCTCTCGATCTTCTCGAAGAACAACGAGGACACGGCATTCAAGGCGAGCGGGGTCTCCGTGCGCCGTCTCGGCGTTCCGATCGTGGTCGCGGCGGGAATCGGGTCTCTCCTCGCGTTCGCGGTCGGCGAGTACCTGCTCCCCATCGCGAAGCAGCGGGAGATCCGCTACAAGAACGTCATCCGCGGGCACCCGGAGGACTGGAAGCTCCGGACGCCGGCGGAGCGCAACTGGTATTACGGCCACGACGGCCGGATCTGGCACCGGGAGGACAGCGACCGCGAGCGCGGGCTCCTCATCTCGCCGGCGATCTTCGAGTTCGACCGAAGCTTCGACCTGATCCGGCGGTCCTCCGCGCGGGAGGCGGCCTGGGATCCGGTCACGAGGACGTGGATTCTGCGCGAGGGCTGGACCCGAGCATTCGCCGCCGGAGAGACGGCATCCTTCGCGAGGTTCCTCGAGGAGCGAACGGCGGGAGATCCGCCCGCCGCCTTCGCGGCCGAGCGCCGCACGCCCGACGAGATGCGCTTCCGCGAGCTCCAGACGTACGCCCGGCGCCTGAAGCGAACCGGCTACCCGACCTCGAGTCTCGAGACCGCCCTGCAGTGGAAGCTCGCTCGTCCGCTCCTCCTGCCGGTGATGGCGCTGCTCGCGCTCCCCTTCGCGTTCCGCATCGGCAAGCGCGGTGCGCTCGCCGGCATCGGAGTCGGGCTCGTGCTCGGAATGGCATTCCTGGTGTCGAGCGCGTTCTTCACCAAGCTCGGGGACGTCGGCGCCCTCCCTCCCCTTCTCGCGGCCTGGTCGCCGCACGTCCTCTTCACGACCGCGGCGAGCTTCCTTCTCGTGCGACTGAGGACTTGAGATGAATGGCGGGGGCTTTTCCCCGCCCGCCGTTCATTGCGCTTTTTCGGGGGACCCGGGCGCGATCGGCCGCGAACCCGGCGCGTACTTCACGACCCGCACCTTTTCCATGGTGACGAGACCTTCCCCGACCATCTCGTCGAGGATCGGAAGGAGTCGGTCCACGTGCTCCTCGGAATCCACGATTTCGATCACGACCGGAAGGTCCTCCGACAACCGCAGAAGGTGAGCCGTGTGAACGACGCTGCGGAAAAGAAGTCCCCAGTCGGGCCAGGACCCATCCGGGCAGAAGGTATCGGGCACCCGTCCCGATCGCGCCGCCGACGCAAACCCAGAAGAGTCTCGTCATGAAAAAAAACTCCTGCGACCTGTGCCGCAGGAGTCATTGGCCGCTCGGAGCGCGGCGGTTACGGCGGACTCCACCGCCATTCGTTTCCGGGAGACGAGCTTACGTGCCTTCCTCCCACGAAGTCATGTAGCGCCTCTGCTCGGGCGTGGGGACGTCGATGTCGACCCCCATCGACGCGAGCTTCAGCCGTGCGATCTCGCGGTCGATCTCTTCGGGAACCGCATAGACCTTCTTCTCGAGGCGGGAGTGATTCTTGACCATGAACTCGGCCGCCAGCGCCTGGTTCGCGAAGGACATGTCCATGACCGACGCCGGATGGCCCTCCGCCGCCGCGAGGTTGATGAGACGCCCGTCCGCGAGAAGGTGGATCCGCCGGCCGTCGCGAAGCGTGAACTCCTCGACGAATTCGCGGATGCGCCGGCGCGACTGCGACAGCGTCTCGAGAGCCGGAATCTCGATCTCGACGTTGAAGTGGCCGGAGTTGCAGACGACCGCGCCGCTCTTCATCACTTCGAAGTGCTCCCCGCGGAGGACGGACTTGTTCCCTGTGACCGTGACGAAGAGGTCGCCGATTCGCGCGGCCTCCTCCATCGGCATCACGCGATAGCCGTCGAGAACGGCCTCGATCGCCTTCGTCGGGTCGATCTCGGTGACGATCACCTGCGCCCCGAGACCCCGCGCGCGCATCGCGACGCCGCGCCCGCACCAGCCGTATCCGGCGACGACGACGTTCAGCCCGGCGACGAGCAGGTTCGTGGCACGGATGACCCCGTCCAGGGTGGACTGCCCCGTGCCGTACCGGTTGTCGAACAGGTGCTTGGTCTTCGCCTCGTTGACCGCCACCACCGGGAACTTGAGCACGCCCGACTGCTCCATCGCGCGCAGCCGGATCACGCCGGTCGTCGTCTCCTCGGTCCCCCCGATGATCCCGGCCAAGAGAGACGACCGCTCCGCCGGCGCAAGCGCGCCGGCCCACTTCCGGATGACCGGATCGACGTCCGCGTCTTTCCCGAGAGCCAGGAACAGGAGGGACGAAACGAGGTCCGCGCCATCGTCCATCGTCACGTTGGGGCGATGGGCGAGCGCGGCGCGGATGTGTTCGTAGTAGGTCGAGTGGTCTTCACCCTTGATCGCGTAAACGGAGACTCCGTAGTCGGCGACGAGCGAGGCTGCCGCGTCGTCCTGGGTCGACAGAGGATTCGAGGCGCAGAGAAGGAGATCGGCGCCGCCGGCGACGAGCGTCCGCGCGAGATTCGCCGTCTCCGTCGTCACGTGGAGGCACGCGGAGAGCCGCGTCCCGGCGAGCGGCTTCTCCTTCTCGAAACGCTCGCGGATGTGGCGGAGGACGGGCATGCTCGCGTCCGCCCACTCGATCCGGAGCTTTCCGGAGCCCGCGAGCCCGAGATCCCGGACGTCCGAGCCGGTCCGGGCGGCGACTGCCCGGCTCATCGAGCTGCGGGCGCGGCGGCGTCCGCCCCGACGCCGGCGGCGCTCGCGAGCTCGGCGGCGCGGTCGACGCGTTCCCACGAGAACTCGCGCCGGCCGAAGTGGCCGAACGCCGCCGTCGCCTTGTAGATCGGACGACGGAGGTCGAGCGTCTCGATGATGCCGCGGGGGGTGAGGTCGAAGTGCCCCCGGATCAAGTCGACGATCTTCTCCTCGTCGATCTTGCCCGTACGGTACGTCTCGACGTGCACGGAAACCGGGTCGGCGACGCCGATCGCGTACGCGAGCTGGATCAGAACGCGGTCCGCGAGCCCTGCCGCAACGACGTTCTTCGCGATGTAGCGCGACATGTAGGCCGCCGAACGGTCGACCTTCGTCGGGTCCTTCCCCGAGAAGGAGCCGCCGCCGTGCGGAGCGCTGCCGCCGTACGTGTCGACGATGATCTTCCGGCCGGTCAGGCCGGTGTCCCCCTGCGGACCGCCGATCACGAACCGGCCGGTCGGGTTGACGTGGAACTTGGTTTCACGCGTGATGAGGTCGGCCGGAATGACCGGGCGGATGATCTCCTCGATGACCGCTTCCTTCAGATCGTGGTGCTTGATCGCCTCGGCGTGCTGTGTGGAGACGACGATCGTCTCGACGCGAACCGGGCGGCGGCCCTCGTACTCGACGGTCACCTGGGACTTCCCGTCCGGCCGGAGGAAGTCGAGCTCCCCTTTCCGCCGCGCTTCGGAGAGGCGGCGGACGAGGCCGTGCGCGAGCGTGAGCGGGAGCGGCATGTACTCTTCGGTCTCACGGACGGCAAACCCGAACATCATTCCCTGGTCGCCGGCGCCCCCCGTGTCCACCCCACGCGCGATGTCGGGGGACTGCGGGTCGATCGACGAGATCACCGCGCACGTCTCGTAGTCGAAGCCGAACTTCGCGCGCGTGTAGCCGATCTCCTTGATCGTCTGGCGGACGACCGACGGCAGGTCGACGTAGGTCTTCGTCGAGATCTCCCCCGCGATGAACGCGAGCCCCGTGGTGACCAGGGTCTCGCAGGCGACCCGGCCCATCGGGTCGTCGCGCATGACGGCGTCGAGCACAGCGTCGGAGATCTGATCGGCAATCTTGTCGGGGTGTCCTTCGGTGACGGACTCCGACGTGAAAAAGTGCCTGCCGTTGTGAAGCATCAGCAACTCCTTGGAGTCAGGTCTTCACGAATCACCGGGAAGCTCGCTTCGCCGCGGTGGTCTTGCCACTTTGCAGAGCAAAGTGGCAAGTGGAGACCTGACCCCCAGATTTGGACGCGGCAGACTACCATCCCGGTCGGGATCGAGGCAACGGTCTCAGGCCTTCCGCGGCTCGTAGAACCAGAACACGTTGCGGCCGTAGGCGCGCCGCTCCACGAGATCGAGCGCCGGAAACTCGCCGGGCGCGGCCGAGGCGTCGGTCTGGACGACGAGCCGGCCCCCCGCGGCGAGCAGCCCGGCGACGGGCCGGGAGAGGGCCTCCTTCAAGCCATACGGCGGGTCCGCGAAGACGAGATC
>DASUAD010000564.1:0-2985 GCA_035763965.1 Thermoanaerobaculia bacterium
CGCGAGATCCGAGAGGTCCCAGGCTTCCCCCGAGTCGCGCATCGCCTCCGTCAGCGCCGCCGTCTCGCGGGTCGAGAGGCCGATGATGACCGAGGCCATCAGGAACGCGGATGCCTGGTAGTCCGGGACCTCGCCCGACACAACGCCCTCCACGAGATAGGCGATCTCTTCTTTGGGAAGCTCCTCGCCGAAGCGCTTCGCGCGCAGGATCTCGTAGACGGTCCTCACGGCTTGGGATTACTCCTTCGCGGGAGTAGAGAGCGACTCCCGGACCTTCTTGCGCCACTTGACCGCCGCGTCGAGGATCGCGCGCCGGTCCAGGGTCCGGCACGCCCGGTTCGCGAGCAGGCGCTTCCCGTCCACCCAGACGTCGGTGACGTCGGACGTCTTGGCGGAATACACGAGCGTCGAGTACACGTCGTCGAAAGGCTGCGCGTGGGCCGTGCGCACTTCCACCGCGATCACGTCGGCCCGCTTTCCCGGCTCGAGCGAGCCGGTCCTGTCTCCGAGCCCGAGGACCCGCGCCCCTTCTCGCGTCGCCGCAGCGACGATCTCTCGGGCGGGAAGCGCCGTCGGATTGCCGGTCGAGACCTTCGCGAGCTTCCCCGCGAAGTCCATTGCCTCGAACATCGAAAGGTCGTTGTTCGAACCTGCCGGCCCGTCGGTCCCGAGACCCCAGAGGAGACCGTCTTTCTCCCACGCCGCGACGTCGGCGATGCCCGACGCGAGCTTCATGTTCGATTCGGGATTGTGAGAGACGCCGACGCCGTACTGTTTGACGAGTTCCCGGTCGGCGGCGTCCATGTAGATCGCGTGCGCGCCGACGATCGGCAGACGCTTCCCGTCCGGCGGCGGATCGAAGAATCCGATCGAGGCGAGATATGCGACGGGTGTCTTGCCCCATTTCTCGCGCGCCTCGGAAAGCTCTTTGGCGCTTTCCGCGACGTGGATCAAGAGCGGGAGTCTTTCTCTCTGCGCGAAGTCGCGCGCGGCGAGCAGCGTCTCTTTCCCGGTCGTGTAGATCGCGTGCGGCGCGGGCGCAGGCACGATTCGCGGATGTCCCTTCCACCGCTTCGCGAACGAGTCCATGAACGCGAGCGTCTCCTGCAGGTTCTTGTGGTCGGGCACCGGGAAGTCGATGAACGTCTCGCCGAGTAAGGCCCTCAGCCCGGCCTTGTCGACGGCGCGGGCTGCGTCCGACATGAAGTAGTACATGTCGGCGAACGTCGTCGTCCCGCCTTCGACCATCTCGACCGCCGCGAGCAGGGTGCCGTCGTAGACGAAACCGGGCGAGACGTTCTTTCCCTCGGCCGGGAAGATGTTTTCGTTCAGCCACCGGTCGAGCGGGAGATCGTCGGCGAGACCCCGCAGTAGCGTCATGGCCGCGTGGGTGTGCGTGTTCACGAGGCCGGGCAGAACGATCTTGCCGGTCGCGTCGTACTTCTCCCGCGCCGCGTACCGGGCGCCGATCTCGGCCGCGGGACCCACCGCCACGATCTCTCCCGCACGGATGGCGACCGCGCCCGGAGAATAGACCGAGAACGCCGCGTCCACGGTTGCGACGGTCCCGCCGGTGATCACGAGATCCGCCGGCTCCCGGCGCGCCGGAGCCGGCCCGAGAAGGATGACGGCGAGGAGGATCGACGCGAGTTTCATTCGTTTCCCGTTTCCCGTCTTCAGAACTCGAACGGCTCGGGGAGCAGATCGGCCATCCGGTACGACTTGCGCTTTCCGCCCGTCGTCGCCGAGACGACCGGAACGTCGCCCGCGAACTCCCAGAGGATCTGGCGGCACGCGCCGCAGGGGGGCGTCGGCGTGTCGGCGCCGGTCGCGACGGCCACCGCCCGGAACTTCCGCACTCCCTCGGAAAGCGCCTTCCAGATCGCGACGCGCTCGGCGCACACGGTCAAGCCGTACGTCGAGTTTTCAACGTTGCAGCCTCCGAATATGCGCCCGTCCTCCGCCTGGATCGCTGCGCCCACCGCGAACCCGCTCCTCTTCGACACTGCGTTCTCGCGGCTGCGAAAGGCCTCCGCGATCAGCCGCTCCTCGAGGTCCCGGTCGATCACTTCCGGACGGCGCGGCCGATCTTCGGGACGAGCGCGGTCAGGAGGCGAACGAAGCGGTCTCCCACCTTCTTCGTCGTCGCCAGGACTTCCGCGTGGTCCAGGGGCTTCGGAAGGATCCCGGCGGCCATGTTCGTGATCGTCGAGATGCCGATCACGCGCACGCCGGCGTGCCGGAGCGCGATCGCCTCGGGCACGGTCGACATCCCGACCGCATCCGCGCCGATCGTCCGGTACGCGCGGATCTCCGCCGGCGTCTCGTACGAAGGGCCGGAGTTTCCGAGATAGACCCCCTCGCGCAGGGGGATCCGAAGCGCCCGCGCGGTGGCCTTCGCGAGCTTGCGCAGGGCAGGATCGTAGACGCGGCTCATGTCGGGGAATCGGGGACCGAGGGAGTCCTCGTTCGGTCCGATCAGGGGATTCGTCCCGAACGCGTTGATGTGATCGGTCATGAGCATCAGGTCGCCCGGCCGGAAGGCCCGTCGAATTCCTCCCGCGGCGTTCGTCAGCACGACGGCGCCTACGCCGAGCCGCGCGAGGACGCGCGCCGGAAAGACGACGTCGGTCATCGGGCGTCCCTCGTAGAAATGCACTCTCCCGGAGAGCACGACGACCGGGGTCCGCTCCACGTCTCCGAGCACCAGCTCGCCGGCGTGTCCCACGACACCCGACGGGACGGGAAAGTACGGGATCTCTTCGTACGGAATCGCAACGCGGCTCTTCAGGCGCTCCGCGAACGCTCCGAGGCCCGACCCGAGCACCAGCCCGACGATGGGCTCGGCATCGCGCTTTCCCCGGAGAAACTCGGCGGCGGCGGCGAGGCGGTCGAGAAGTCCGATCTCGATCATCCGGCGAGGAGTCCCGCGATCGTCGCGGTCATGAAGGAGGCGAGCGAGCCGCCGAGGAGCGCGCGAAATCC
>DASUAD010000565.1:0-14875 GCA_035763965.1 Thermoanaerobaculia bacterium
GAACTCGGCGAGATCGTCTATCTGGAGCTTCCCGAGATCGGTCACATGTTCAACGCGGAGGACGAATTCGGCACGGTCGAATCCGTCAAGGCTGTCTCCGAGCTCTTCACGCCGGTCTCCGGCGAGGTCGTCGAAGTCAACAAGACGGCGGTCGCGGAGCCGGGAATCGTCAACGACGACCCTCTCGGCGACGGATGGCTCATCAAGGTGAAGCTCTCGACGGACGAGGAGGTCAAGAAGCTCCTCTCGGCCGAGCAGTACGAGGAGTACGTCAAGCAGGAGGAGAAGGAGAAGTGAAGTTCCTCCCGACTTCCGAAGCCGACCGGGCGGAAATGCTCCACGCGATCGGCGTCTCGTCGGTCGACGAACTCCTGGCATCGATACCGGCGCCGGTCCGGAAACCGGCGGATCTGCCACCGCCGCTCTCTGAGATCGAGGTCCGTCGCATGATGGGCTCGCTCGCGTCGAAGAACGCGAATGCGCGGGAGACCGCCTTCTTCCTGGGCGCCGGCATTTACCACCACTGGGTCTCGGCGCTCGCCGACCAGATGCTGTACCGGGCCGAGTGGCTCACCTCGTACACGCCGTACCAGCCCGAAGTTTCCCAGGGCACGCTCCAGTCCATCTTCGAGTTCCAGACGCACGTGTGCCTGCTCACCGGCCTCGACGTGTCGAATGCGTCGCTCTACGAGGGAGCGTCCGCGCTCGTCGAAGCGTTGCTCATGGCCGCGCGGCTCTCGCGGGGACGAAACAAGGCGGTCCTGTCCGCCGGGATCCACCCGGAGTACCGCGAGACGGTGCGGACCTATTTTTCCGCTCTCGGGCTCACCGCGGTCGAGGTTCCGGTCGGGCCGGACGGCGCGACGGACGCGGCGGGGCTCCACGCCGCGGTGGACGACGACACGTTCGCCGTGGCGGTCCAGTCGCCGAACTTCTACGGCGTCATCGAGGACTGGGAGATCGGCTCCACCGCGGCGCACGGCAAGGGCGCGCTCTCCGTCGCCGTCGTGGCCGAAGCGATCTCGATGGCGCTCCTTTCCCCGGCCGGCGAGCTCGGAGCGGACATCGCCTGCGGAGAGGCGCAATCGCTCGGGATCCCGATGCACTTCGGCGGGCCGGTACTGGGCTTCCTCGCGTGCCGGTCGGACCACCAGCGCCAGCTTCCCGGCCGGATCGTCGGCGAAACGCGCGACGCGGAGGGGCGCCGTGCGTTCTGCCTGACCCTCTCGACGCGCGAGCAGCACATCCGGCGGGAGCGAGCGACCTCGAACATCTGCACGAACCAGGGCCTCATGGCCCTGGCCACGAACATCCACTGCTCTCTCCTCGGCAAGCGGGGCCTCCGGGAGGTCGCGCTCCAGTCGCACGCGAAGGCGGAGTACCTGAAGGGTGAGATCGCGAAGGTCCCCGGGTACCGGATCCCCTTCACGGGCCCGACATTCAACGAGTTCGTCGTCGAAGCCCGGGAGCCGGCGGCGCCGCTCCTCTCGCGCCTGGCGCGCCGCCGAATTCTCGCCGGCGTCCCGCTGTCGCGCTGGGAGAAGGGCTCGGAGAATCGATTCTTGATCGCGGCCACAGAGATGAACACCCGCGAGGAGATGGACCGCTTGATCGCGGCGCTGGGAGAGAAAGCATGAGCGTCCAGATCGAAGAGAACACGAGCGCGCGCCCCGCCGATCGGCTGCATCCCGAGCCCCGCCACGAGCCCCTCGTCTTCGAGCGGTCGGGTGAAGGAAAGATCGGGTATTCGCTTCCGCCGCTCGACGTACCCGAGACGCTCGCGATCCCGCCGCGCTGGACGCGGCCCGAGATTGCCGGCGAGACCGAGGTCACCGAGGTCGAGGTCGCGCGACACTTCACGCGCCTTTCGAGGCTCAATTTCTCGATCGACCAGGCGCTCTATCCCCTCGGCTCGTGCACGATGAAGCACAACCCGCGGGTGAACGAGGAAGCCGCGCGCCTGCCGGGCTTCGCGGCGGTGCACCCGCTTGCTCCCGAGGAGGTCTGCCAGGGAGCGCTCGAGCTCGGGTGGTTGCTCGAGAAGGCTCTGGCGGAGCTGACCGGACTCGCCCGGGTGACGCTCCAGCCCGCCGCCGGCGCGCACGGGGAGCTCGCCGCGATCCTCATGGTCCGCGCGGCGCTCGAGAAGAAGGGGAATCCGCGCTCGATCGTGCTCATCCCGGACTCGGCCCACGGGACGAACCCGGCGTCCGCGCACTTTGCCGGGTACAAGGTGCAGGAACTGAAGTCGAACGCGCGCGGCACGCTCGACCTCCCCGTCCTCGAAGAAGCGATGACGGGCGACGTCGCCGCGCTCATGCTGACGGTCCCGAACACGCTCGGCATCTTCGAAAACCAGATCCTGGAGATCGCGCGAATCGTCCACGCGAAGGGGGGCTACCTCTACTGCGACGGCGCGAACTTCAATTCCTTCGTCGGCGTCGCGAAACCGGGACTCATGGGCATCGACGTGATGCACATGAATCTCCACAAGACGTTTTCGACGCCCCATGGCGGCGGAGGGCCGGGCGCCGGGCCCGTCGCGGTCACGAAGGAGCTCGTGCCGTTTCTGCCGAGACCGACGATCGAGCGGCGCGAGGACGGGTCGTTTTTCCTCGATTACGACCGACCCGAATCGATCGGACGCCTCCGCACGTTCCTCGGCAACTTCGGCATGCTCGTCCGTGCGCTCGCTTACATCGCGCAGTACGGAAACCGCATCGGAGAGGTGGCACGCGGCGCCGTGCTCAACGCGAACTACGTGAGGGCCGGACTTGCCGGCGTGTATCACCTGAAGTACGACGCCCCCTCCATGCACGAGGTCGTCTTCTCCGACAAGAAGCAGAGCGAGTTCGGCGTCCATGCGGGGGACATCGGAAAGCGGCTCATGGACTTCGGCTTCCACCCGCCGACGATCTCCTTCCCGCTCATCGTCCACGGCGCGCTCATGATCGAACCGACCGAGACGGAGGGGAAGGCCAGCCTGGACTCGTTCGTCGCCGCGATGCGGAGAATCGCGCGCGAGATCGAGGACGACCCGCAGATCGTCCTGACGGCGCCGCATACGACGCCGGTTCGGAGAGTCGATGAAGTCGGGGCTGCCAGGAATCTGGTGCTCCGCTGGAGGCCCGACTCGAGCCGGAAGACGGAAGACGGAAGACGGAAGACGGAGAAAGGCCTTTAGTCCACCGTCCACCGTCTCCCGTCTGACGAGCTACGATCGAGACCCGGGATATCCTTATCGGACATCGATGAGTTCCGCATTCCATCGGAGATGTCCGTTTTGCAGCGGCGACATGCTCCGCTCCCGCACGAACCAGTACGGCTACGCCCACTACTTCTGGCAGAAACCCTGGAAGCGCTCCTTCCTGGGGCTCGGCGCGGAACGGGTCTATCCGTGGGCCTGCATGGGATGCGGCGTCGTCCTCTTCTATCTCGACCGCCTTCCCGCTGTGGCCGAGGAGTTCCGCTCGCTCCGTGACGAGAAGCGGGTGCCGGAGGGGCAACCCGCCGCCCTGGAGCCGTGATCTCGATCGCCTACCTCGACGGTCGACGGCTTTCCCGCGCCGTGATCGCCGGGGCCCATTTCGTGGGCGAACGCGCGGAGCCACTGAACAAGATCAACGTCTTCCCGGTGCCCGACGGCGACACCGGAACGAACCTCGCGACGACCCTGCAGAAGGTTGCCGCCGGCGTGGCCCGCCTGCGGGAGAGGCACGTTCGCCGGATGTCCGCGGCGCTCGCCGACGAGGCTCTCGGCGGCGCGCGGGGGAATTCGGGAGCGATCCTCGCGCAATTCTTCAGCGGATTCTGCGAGGGCCTTCCCGATCGGGCCCGCATCACGACGCACGACTTCGGCGGAGCCGTGTTGCGCGCGGCGGAATCCGCATACGCGGCGATCGCGCGGCCGGTCGAGGGGACCATTCTGACAGTCATCCGCGACTGGTCGCATTACGTCGCAGACCGCGCGAAGGAGATCCGGGACTTCGCCGTCCTGCTGCCCGATTCGCTGAAGGTCGCGAAGCGCTCGCTCGAGGACACGCCCAAGCAGATGGCGGCTCTCCGGAAGGCGGGAGTCGTCGACGCGGGCGCGCAGGGCTTCGTCTACCTGCTCGAAGGAATCGTCCGGTACGTCGCCGACGCCGCCCGGCGCGGCGCGCTTCCCCCGCAGCCCGCCGAGGAAGTGAGTGCCGCGAAGTTCGACCGCACGCCCGAGTCGATCCTCTTCCGCTATTGCACGGAGGCGCTTCTGCAGGGAGAGAAGATCGACCGCGACGCCTTGCGGCGGGAGGCTGCGCTCCTGGGCGATTCGGTCGTCATCGCCGGGGGATTCTCCCGCGTCCGCCTGCACGTGCACACGAACGAGCCGGAAAAGCTCTTCGAGGTCGCCGCAAAATACGCGGAGGTCGCGCAGACGAAGGTCGAGGACATGCACGCCCAGCACGAGAGCCGGTTCGACAAGAACCGCGCCGAGCGGGTCGGCATCGTCACGGACTCGACGTGCGACCTTCCGGAGGGGATGCTCGAGGACCTGCACGTCGCCGTCGTGCCGGTACGGGTCTACTTCGGATCGGAGAATTACCTCGACAAGGTCACGCTGACGCCGGCCGAGTTCTACGCGCGGTTCGCGGTCACCGACGAGCCTCCGAAGACGTCCCAGCCGCCGCCCGCCGACTTCACCCAGGTCTATCGCTACATCGCGGCGCACGCCGCGAAGGTCGTTTCCATTCATCTTTCGAAGGCGGTCTCCGGGACCTACCAGGCGGCGATCGTGGGCTCGCGCCCGATCGAGAACACCGAGTTCGAGCACGTCAACAGCCGGAACGCCTCCGTCGGTCTCGGTCTGGTCGTCCGCGCGGCGGCGGAGGCGGCCGAGGCGGGCAAGCCGTTCGAGGAAGTCGTACGGGTCGCGCGCGAGGCCGCGAACCGGGTGTCGGTCTTCATCGCCGTGCCGACCCTGGAGCACCTGGTGCGCGGTGGACGCGTCCCGCCGATGAAGGGCTTCATCGCGAAGCTCTTCGGTCTGCTGCCCGTCCTCACCCTGACGAAGAAGGGGACGGCCGAGGCGGTCGCGCGGGCCCGCGGGTTCGAGCCGGCTCTCGGAAAGATGATGCGGCTGCTGTTCGCCGCCGCGGACTCGGGCAGCGGCGATACCGCGCTCGAGCGGCGATTCGGGGTCGCGCACTGCGACGCCGCGGAACTCGCCGAGCAGCTCGCGAGGGAGATCCGTGATCGATACCCGGAAAGCGACGTGATGATCGTCGAGTGCGGTCCCGCGCTCGGGGTGCACGGGGGGCCGGGGGCGGTCGCGGTCGCCGTTCTCGCGTAGACGGGAAACGGGAAACGGAAAACGGAGCCCGCAAACCGGGCAGGTGTGGACGGTCGGGCACTCGAATCATTCGCTCGAGAGGTTCCTCGAGATCCTGAAAGCGCATCGAATCGAAAGCATCGTCGACGTCCGCCGTTTCCCCGTCTCGCGCAAGTGGCCGCATTTCGACGCGGCGAGCCTCGCGTCGTCTCTGCCCGCCGCCGGCATCGGCTACGTCGGGATGCCGGAGCTCGGCGGGAGGAGGAAACCGCGCGCGGATTCGCCCCACACGGCCTGGCGCGCCGACCAGTTCCGCGGGTACGCCGATTACATGGACACGCCCGAGTTCACGTCGTCGCTCGAGAGAGCGATGGCGCTGGCCGGCGATCAGCGGACGGCGCTCCTCTGCGCGGAGGCGCTCCCGTGGCGCTGCCATCGCTCGCTGATCGCGGATGCGTTGATCGCCCGCGGTCGGGAAGTCCTCGAGATCCTGAACGAAAAGGACGCCCGGCCGCGGAAGCTCCCCGGATTCGCGCGGCTCGAGGGGAATCGCGTCGTCTACGACGGCGGGGAGCTCTTCTGAGCCGGCGGCTCCGGGTTGATGATCAGCTCGACGACGTAACTCCGCGGGTCGATCTGGATCGTCGACAGGGGAGCGGGCGAGACCCCGACGAGCGACACCCGGTGGCCATTCACCGTGGCGCGCGGGGTCCTTCCGGTATCGAGCTCGAATCCTATGGAGAGCTTTCCCGGCTGATCCAGCCTCAGAAGGGCGCGGGCTTCTCCCGCCACGATGCAAACGACGTCGACCGCGCAGCGGTTGTCCGACACGATCTTCTCGAACGTGATCTTCACGGGAGTCCCGGCGATCTGCATGGACTCCTCCGGACGGAGCTGGAAGCGCTCGCCGGGAGCGGCGACGGGGCTCTCGGGCGGGGGAGGAGGGGCGTGCACGCACCCGAGGGCCGAGAAGACCAGGATCCCGAGCGCCGCGATTCTAGATTTCAAGTCGCCCCTCCCCGACCCGTACGACCCGTCCCCCCATGACGACGCGAACGATATCGGACCCCGCGAGGTGCACCTCGGTGTAGATCGTCGAGGGGCGGTTCACGGCATGTCCCTGCTCGACGGGAAGGACCGTCACCGGCTGGATCGTCACGGCACTGTGGGACACGAGGTACGCCGCGAGCGCGCCCGCCGCCGCGCCGGCGCCCGGGACCTCGACCGAGCCGACGGTATCGAACGCGCGCGCGTGCGCTGCCGAGCGCGCTTCCTTCGTTTCCTTCGTGAAGGCATAGACGAGCGTCGCGTCGCGCCCTTCGAGGAGAGCTCGCAGGAGGTCGTAGCGGGGGCGCGCCGCGAAGAGCGCCGGGAGGGTCGCGACCGGCACGATGAGAACCGGCAGGCCTGTCGAAGCCACCCGCGCCGGCTGGTTCGTCGCCTGGATCTCCTCCTCGGCGAGGCCGAGCGCTTCCGCGACGTCGGCCACCTCGTCGGCCGAGAGCTTCGGCCCGATCTCCGGCCGGCGCTGCGTCAAACGGAGCTGGCCGATGCGTCCGCCCTCGACGACGAGCTCGACCTCCACGAGCCCGTCCGGCCCCTCGTGTACCACGCGGGTGAGCGGTTCGGAGAGCGGCCGGCGGCTCTCGATTGCGTGAACGTAGTGCGCGCCGAGCGCCGGATGCCCCGCGAAGGGGAGCTCCCGCTCGCGCGAGAAGATGCGCAGCCGGAACTCCGCTCCCGCCGAAGAGGCCGGACAGAGGAACGACGTTGCCGCGTGATCCATCTCGCGGGCGACGAGCTGGAGCGTCCCGTCGTCCAGCCCGGCCGCCTCCGGGAAGACCGCGAGCGGGTTGCCGGCGAGCGGCCGGTCGGCGAAAACGTCGACCAGTACGAATCTCAGGCTCACGAGCGTCGCGCGGCGAGCAGGAGCACGTCGCGATCGCCGGCGGAGACGCCGCTCCTCTTCCAGTCCGCGACCAGGCGGGCGAAGGCGGCGGACAGGGGTTGCCCGGCGGCGAGACGCGCGAACCCATCGACCGGGGCGTCCGGACCGCCACGAAGGCGGTGGACTCCGCTCGAGGCGACCACCAGGAGATCTCCCGGCAGTCCCGGCTCGTTGGGCGGCAGTCGTTGCCCTGCCCGGAACAGGGCGGGCTGGAGCGCTCTCCCGTTCGACGCGACGGAGACCGTGTCCCCTTCCCAGCGCGCCGCCGCCGCGTCGAGCGGGATGCCGAGCGCTTCGATCGCGGCGACGATCTCTTCGGGCGTCGCGGCCGGAAGGAGCCTGCGACCGACGTCGAGTGCGCGGAGAAGCCCGGCGAGCGCGTCTTCCGGCTCGCCGGCCGGCTCGACGAGGAGAAACGCGATCCGATCGGGACCCCCGTCCACGGCAAACGCGAGCAGATTGAGCGCGTCGGAGCTCCAGCGCAGCGGCGCCGACTCGAACCCCGGCGTCGCCGGCCAGCTGTGCGGAACGAGGAACGCCGAGACCCCGCGAAGCGCCCGCGCCACCCCCTCCTGCCGCGCGCGCCCGACCGCGGCTTCGTAGCGGCGGTCGCCCTCGACGGCGAGGGCTGCGTGCGTGCCGACCTCGGCGAGAAACTCCTCGTCGTCCTTCGTGAACGAGCCGTGGCGCTTGTTGAGGATCTCGACGACGCCGACGATCTCCCCCGCCGGGGTCCGCATCGGCGCGGCGAGGATCGAAACGGTGTGGAATCCGGAGCCCGCGTCGGTCCGCGGGTCGAATCGCCGGTCGTTGTAGGCATCCGCGACGTTGACGATCTCCCCGGTGGCCGCGACCGAGCCGGCGATCCCGCGGCCGGCGGGGAGTCGGATGGGCGCAACCGAACCCCCTTCGAGGATCTGGCTCTGGAGCTCGCCGGTCTTCGGATCCTTCAGGAAAATCGTTCCCCGCTCCGCATCGGTCTCACTCGTCGCGGTGCGCAGGATGATCCGCAGCGTCTCGGTCGGGTCGAACGTCGCCGCCAGTGATTTGTTCGCCTCGAGGATGACCATCAGCTTGATCATCTTTGCGCGCGTGACCGAGACCTCGGCCAGGACGCGGTCGAGGACCTGCCCTTCGAATGCCGCGATCGCGTCGGCGAGCGCGGATGCGTCGGGAAACCGGGCCTCGGGGTCCTTGGCGATCGAACGGTCGAGGATCCCCGCGAGATCCGGGGGAAGGTCCGGCCGCAGGCTTCCGACCGTGGGGGGCGTCTCGCGAACGATGCGGCGGACGAGCCGGGCCGTGTTGTCGTCGTCGATCGGCACGCGCCCCGTGAACATCTCGTAGAGGACGACTCCCATCGCGTAGACGTCCGTTCGCACGGTCGGGGCTTCGCCCTGAAGCAGCTCCGGCGCCAGGAACTGCGGTGTGCCGGGCACGGTCTCGCCCTGCGGCACGAAGCCGCTGCTCTCGACCGCGATTCCGAAATCCATCAGGCGCGGCTTGCCGTCCTCGCCCACCATCACGTTTTCGGGTTTGAGATCTCGGTGCAGCACGCCGATCCGGTGCGCGGCCGCGAGACCGTTGCAGATTCCCTTGGCGATCGCCAGACCGCGTCCGAGCGGAAGGATCTTCTCCTTCTGTTCGATGTCCTTGAGCGTCCGGCCGGGGAGATACTCCATCGAGACGAACTCCTCGCCGTCCACCTCGACGAGGTCGTACACGCGGCAGACGTTCTCGTGCGTGACCTTTCGGGCCAGAATGATCTCGCGACGCAGGGTCTCACGTCGTTCGGGGGCAAAACGGTCAGGGCGGATCCGCTTGAGAGCGATCTCGGAATCGAGCTTGAGATCGCGCGCCCGGTAGACGACGCCCATTCCGCCGAAGCCCAGAACCTGCTCGATCCGATAACGGCCGCCGAGCACCGACCCCGATCGGTGCGGGACCTCCACTGCACCCGTCGCCGACGTCTGGTCACCCGCGACGCTCGCCGGCTTTCCGGCGAGGCCGTCCCGCGTCGGACTCTCGCTTTCCCGAGCCACCCTTGAGGATTGTATGCGCCGATCGGCTCCGGTCGGCGTGAGACTCTCTCGGCCCGGGAGCGGTCCTTCGGATTGACTTGGGCGGACGCCCGGAATAGCGTGCTACTGCTCCGTTCGGTGCGCAAACAATTCAAGGAGGAGAAATCGTGACCAGACGCGGTCGGGCCCGGTTTCCCGAAACGTTTCTTGCCCTGGTGCTCCTCTTCCTGGCGTCGACTCCGGCGTTTCCCGCGGGCTTCTCGGTCTTTTCGCAGGGGGCGAAAGCCTCCGGAATGGGGCTCGCGTTCACCGCGGTGGCGGACGACCCGTCCGCAATCTTCTACAACCCGGCCGGCCTCGGCTGGCAGAAGCACTTCAGCGTCCAGGCGGGCGGGTCGCTCCTGACCAAGACCGAGGGGGAGTTCGAGGGGGCGAACCCGTATCCGGGGACCGGCTTCGGAGTCGAGGAGCAGCACAAGACGAGCTTCCTCCTTCCGACGCTCTATGCGGTCGTGCCGCTCACCCCGAACATCAACTTCGGGCTGGGGATCAACGCCCCGTACGGCCTCGGGTTCCGTTGGGACAACGCCGAGCAGTTCTCGGGTCGCTTCGTCGCCCAGAACGCGGTGATCCGCACGGCGGACATCAACCCGGTCCTGTCGCTGCAGGTCGCGCCGTCTTTCGCGCTCGCGGTCGGGGCGGACTACCGGCTCTCGAACGTGATGCTCGAGCGCAACCGGGCGGCGATCAATCCGTTCACGCAGTCGGTCGTGGACGTGGCGCACATCAAGCTCGACAGCGAGCTCCAGGACAACGACGGCTGGGGCTGGAACGCCGGGATCCTGTGGAAGCCCGTCAACGCGTTCTCGCTCGGCGCGAGTTACCGCAGCAAGATCAAGGTCGACTACGAAGGTACCGGAAAATTCACCCAGAGACTGACCGGCAATACCGCGTTCGACGCAGCGGTCGCCGCTCAGCTTCCGCAGGGCAAACAGGACGTCGCGGTCTCGATCGACTTTCCGGCGACCGTCAACGTCGGCGTCGCGATCAACCTGCCCGCTGCATTCACCGTCTCGCTCGATGCGGACTGGACCGAGTGGTCGTCCTTCTCCGAGCTGCTGATCGACTTCGCGAACGACGCGATTCCCGACCTCGACCGCCAGACGCAGTGGGAGGATTCCTGGGCCTACCGTGCCGGTCTCGAGAAGAAGTTCGGAAACCTCGCGGTCCGGGCGGGTTACTACTTCGACGAGACCCCCCAGCCGATCGCGGACGTGGGACCGATCCTCGCGGACTCCGACCGCAACGCTTACACGCTCGGCATCGGTTACAACACCGACCGCTGGGGCGTCGACGTCTCCGACATCTACATCAAGTTCAAGGACCGAGACACCCGCGGCGAGGAGAGCACGGACCAGTTTTTCGGCCGCTACTCCGAGGCGGCGAACGTCGTCGGCCTGAATTTCCGGCTTTCGTTCTAACCCGAGGAGAAAACGATGAAGAGAATGGGATTTCGGGCAGCCACGGGAGCCGCCCTCCTCCTGGCGTTTTTCGTCTCGCCGCTCCACTCGCAGACCTTCCACAAGTACGTCGCGCTCGGTGACAGCCTGACGGCCGCTTTCGAAGGAGGTTGCCTCGTGGAACGACACCAGCAACGGTCCTATCCGAAGCTGGTCGCCGATACCCTCGGGATCGCTGATTTCCAGCAGCCACTTGTCTCCGAGAAGGCCTTGACCAGCCCGCTAACCGGGCCGGCGTGCCTCGGCGCGGTCGTCGCCGGCGGCACGATCACGGTCGGGGCCGTCTCGCAGCAGGGGACGCCGAAGAACGCGACACTCGCACGACCCTACGACAACCTCGGAATCGTTGGGGCGAATGCCGCCGACCTGGTTGACCTGAAGGTCTCCAATCCCACAGGCAACACCGCAAACCGCTTCGGGGCGCTCGTGCTGCGCAACTTCACGGGCGGCCCGTTCGAAGGAAGAAGCGCCGTCGACGAGGCGAACCTTCTCTCTCCTGATCTGCTCACAGTGTGGGCGGGCCCCCGCGACGTGCTCGGTCCGGTCGTCACCGGGGTGGCGATCGAAGGAGTCACGCTGACGCCGGTCGCGCTCTTCGAATCCAAGTACACGCAAATCATGACCGGCGTGAGCGCCGCCGGCCGCACCGTCGTCGCGCTGAACGTTCCCGACGTTGCCTCGATTCCGTTCGTGAATACGATACCTCCCGTCGTCGTGAACCCCGCAACTCGACAGCCGGTCTTGGTCGGCGGGAACACCGTCCCGCTGCTGGGCCCCCGAACGACCTCGACCTGCTCGACGGCGCCGTGTCCCCTGCCCACCGGAACCCTCGTCACTCTCGGCGCCTCGCCCCTGCTCGCTTCGGGGTTGGGGATCCCGACTTCCCTCGGAGGCACGGGCCAGCCGCTGCCCGACGGATCCTTCTCGCCTCCGGCGACGTTGAACGAGGGAGTCCTCCTCTACCCCGACGAGGTCGCGCTCATCCAACAGCGCGTGGTGGATTTGAACGCACGGATCGCGTCGATCGCGGCGGCGAACGGCGCGACCGTTGTCGACATCCATTCGATCTTCAACGACATCGTGGACCACGGATACGAGGCGGGAGGAGGGATCGTCCTGACCGCCGATTTCTTGACCGGCGGCATCTTCTCGGCGGACGGAGTCCACGCCTCGAACCTGGGCTATTTCTGGGTCGCGACCGAGATCATTCGACACCTGAACGACGTCGAGGGAGCAGACGCCGAGTTGCCCGATTTCGCCCAAGCGCTCTTCGAGCCCGACGTCCCCGTCATCACCGCGACGGGCGTCGTCGATCCGGCTGCGGGACCTTTCGGGTTCTCGGCAGCGATGTGGAAGGACCTCGTCGCCTCGACCGGTCCGGCCGATTTCGAGACCGTGTTCCCCGGCCCGGGGAAGCGCGCGAAAAAGCTCTCTCGGCCGTAGACCCGCCTCCGACTCGAACGAACGCCCCGGGTTCGCCCGGGGCTTTTTCTGTTAGATTGCCCCGTTTCCGTGGAGTAGTGCCCCATGATGATCTCGGCGACTCAGATCCGGAGCGGGACGCTCCTCATCTATAACGGCGAGCTGCACCGCGCGCACGAGGTGATCCACAAGACCCCCGGCAACCTGCGCGGTTTCGTGCAGGTCAAGATGAGGAATCTGCGCAACGGCTCGATGATCGAGCACCGTTTCGGTTCGACGGACCGCGTCGAAAAGGCTTCGCTCGATGAGCGGGAGATGGAGTACCTCTACTCGGACTCCGCCGGGCACCACTTCATGGACAACGAGAGCTTCGACCAGGTTACGCTGTCCGACGAGGTCATCGGCGACCAGATGCCGTATCTGCTTCCGAACACGTCGATCCGCGTCGATCTCTACGAAGGGAATCCCGTCGGCATCGAGCTGCCGAACACGGTGACGTTGAAGGTCGTCGAGACCCAGCCCGGCATGAAAGGCGCGACGGCGTCGGCGTCGTACAAGCCGGCGACCCTCGAGACCGGTCTCCACGTGATGGTGCCGCAGTTCATCGAAGTCGGCACGCGGATCAAAATCGACACGCGCGACAACAGCTACCTCGAGAGAGCCTGACCGTCGCGGTCGGCTCGCTCGTGATCAGAGCGGCTTATGTTGCGAACGCGATTGACACCGCTTCGACGAGACTCTTCGCGATGGGAACCCGGAGACGCCTCGCGACGCGACCGGACCTCGCGTCGCGAACGCGAGTGCGACTCCTCGCCGCCGCACGTCGCTAATCTTTTTGCATCACGAGCACTCTCGCGGCTATGCTGTTTCAGCATAACTAATTGATTCTACGAGTCTTTTTTCCTTGACCCCGCCTTTCGGGCTTCTCGATAATCCGACCGTGCGAAAGGCGCCGGTCACCTCGGCGGCTCTGGCAGCCGCTTTGTTCATCCTCGTTGCGCCCGCTCACTCCCAGGCGCGTCCCCGTCGGGGGAAGAGTCTTTCCCGGCAGACTCAGGCGGCGTCTCTCGGTGCACGGCGCTCGCGTGCGCGCGCGGGAGAAACGACGGTCGGACGTCTCTCCGGCGGTCCGGTCCGGCAGACGTCCCGGCGCGGTCGCCGGTTGATCCATCAGGCCGCCGCGGGCGAGGTCGTCCTCGACTCGATCGAGGTCGTGGCGGCGCCGGGATCCGGTACCGAGGCTGCCGGCGCCGTGACGGTGGAAACCCACGACTATCCCCGGCCCCCCTGCCCGCCGGAAGATGCGCCGGTCATCGAAGCGCACGTCCACGTCGCCGACACCGAAACGCTGGAGAAGGAGGACGGCGAGGTCCTCGCTCCGCGGCACGACTCTTCGCGGATCGCCCGAATCGCACGCCGGCTGGGATCTCTTTTCCGTCCCAAGTCGGCGACCGCGAGGGTGGCGCCGCGAGACGTGGATCTCTCGGAGCTCCTGGCCGAGAACTTCCTGATTCCGGTGGCCGGGGTCGACCGCGAGCGCCTTCGGGACTCGTTCCTGGAGTCACGGGGCCGGTACGCCCGGCACCTCGCGATCGACATCGGCGCGCCGCGGGGAACCCCGATCCTCGCCACCGACGACGGCGAGATCGTCAAGCTCTCCCGTGAGCGCCGCGGCGGCATCACGATCTACGAGAAGGACTCGAGCGGCCGGTATCTCTTCTTCTACTGCCATCTCTCGCGGTACGCCGCTGGCCTTTCGGTCGGGCAGAAGGTGTCCAAGGGCGAGGTGATCGGCTACGTGGGCGCGACCGGTCACGTGATCGGCGGCCCGCACCTGCACTTCTCGATCACGCGGCTGCCGGAGGACGACGGCAACCTGAGAGAGGGCCTGGCGATCAATCCGTACCTTCTCTTCCTAGCGGGCGTCCCTTAAGCCGGAACACGGAAAGCGGAAAACGAGGGCCGAGAGCCTTCGTTCGTTTCCCCTTTTCCGTTTTCCGTTTCCCGAGGATCAGACCACGCGCGGATCCCTCAGGGAAAAGAGCCTCTCCAGCCACAGGTTCGTCAACTTCTCCGAAACGGTGTTCTGCCGGAGGCGCGCCGCGAGGTTGTCCCAGTCCATCTCGTCCAACTTCTGGTCCTGATTGAAGCAGGAGAAGACGATCTCCTTCTCCTCGCCGGTTGCCGGATCCACGTGCTTCTGCAGGCACTGGGCGCAGACCTCTTTCATCATGCACTGCATGGGTGAGTTGATCGACCCGATGCCTATGTGGTGGGGTGAGAGGTGCCGTGCGAGAACGCCGTGCCGCGCGCGCGCGACGGCCGCCATCATCCGGTCGGACCCGATCGCGATGACCCGGTCCACCTCCGAGAGCCGGATGGGGGCCTCTCCGAGGCGGCCCTCCGCCCAGGCCGTCATCGCTTCGACGATGTTGCCGACGAACTGACGGTCGCCGGGTCGTAGCGCCGGGATCGGCTCCCCGCGGTCGACCGAGAGAACCAGGATGTCGGATGCCTCCTCGAGCTCTTCCCGCTTGTAGAAGTCCTCCGCCTTCTTGTAGCCCGCGAAATAGATCACCCGATTCCGGAGAGCGCGCGCTTTCTTTCCGATCGAGAAGAGGACGGCGTTTCCGAGTCCGCCACCCGCGAGCAGCAC
>DASUAD010000566.1:0-3050 GCA_035763965.1 Thermoanaerobaculia bacterium
CCGACGTAGTCTTCCGAGAAGCGCAGCCGCGCGACGTCGCCGAACGACGCGCCGCCGAGAAGCCGCTGATTCGCCGTGATCGGCCCCGGGTTCGTCGAGCCGGGGACGATCAGCCACATGCGGTCCCCGTTCGTGAGCACCTTGCGGCCGCTGTTCTTCCCTCCGCGGAAGACGATCAGGCCCTTGTCGCGCCCCTTCACGTAGACGTCGAAGTCCGCGCTCCCGCTCTCTCTGCCGTCGACGATCTGCGACGCCCGCGCGGAGATGATCGCCTCGTCGAAAGCGTTTCGGGTCTCGTCCACCGCAGCGAGAAGGCTCTGCAGATCCTGCGACTGGGCGATGTTCGTCGCCCCGAGAAGCAGCAGCGCGCAGAGCGTTCTCATCGCCTGTTCCAACAGTCGTCGATCCACGCCTGTTCCCCGGTCGTGTTCCCGGATCGTTTTCCGTTTTCCGTTTCTCGTTTCCCGACTCATACGTGGGTGAGCGCTTCCACGATCGGCATCCGCGAGGCCCGGCGCGCCGGGAACCAGGACGCCGCGAGCATCGTCCCGATCATCACGAGGAGCCCGGCCGCGTACGCGAGGGGATAGAACCGCACGTTGATCGGCAGCCCGTGAGTCGCTCCGGGCGGCGGCGGAAGGATGATCCCCGAGGCATTCAGGACGGCGCGGACCACGAGAGCGATGAGCGCCCCGGCGACGCAACCCGCGATCGCGAGCACGGCGCCTTCGGCAAGGAACATTTTCTGGATCCCGGCGGGGCGGGTGCCGATCGCCCGGAGCGTGCCGATCTCCCGCGTGCGCTCGGTCGCCGCCATCGTCATCACGATCGCCGCCGAGAGGATGACGATGACGACCAGCACGCTACCGACGAACCCGAAGATCCCGATGTAGAGCAGCTTCACCTGGCGGTAAAACGTCGCGAGGTCCTGCCACTTCCGGACCGCAACCGGGAATCCTCCGGCGACGAGCGCCCGCTCGAGCCGCGTTGCCGCCCGACCCTCGTTCGCGCGCTTCTTCAGGAAGACGACCAGCTTGGAGACCGTGTCGGAGGTCTCGAGGAGCCTCGAGACCAGGCCGATGCCCGCCGCGAGATAGCGGTCGTTCAACTCCTTGATCTGCACGTCCACGAGGCCCGAGACGACACCGTCCACCGCGTTCAACGACCCGTCGGTGGTCGTCGCGAGGAGCGTGATGCGATCTCCCGTCTTCACGCCGAGCGTGGAGGCGAGGCCAGTTCCGAGGACGACGTCCGGACCGTCGGCATTCTCGAGGTAACGTCCCGCGACGACGAGCTCGGAGGCGAGCGCCGTCGAGGCCTCCGGCTCCGGATCCACGCCGAGCCCGAGATAGGGAACCGACTTCGCACCGTTCGTCGCGAGGCCGACGAACTCGATCCGCGGCAGGACCGCGTCGACCGCGGGATCCCGCGTCACGATCGCCCGCGCGCGCGCCGCGTCCTTCAGGCCGAACTCGAGAGTGGTCTCCTCGTTTTGCGAGACCGCGCGGCGGTCGACGACCTGAAGGTGGCCGACGCCGCGGATGGTCCCCTCCTTCAATCCCTCGAACGACTGGGCGACGAAGCCTCCCGCGAGCGCGAACGCAGCGAAACCGAACGCGACGACCCCGCCCATCAGCAGCGTGCGACGCTTCTGGCGGACGAGATTCCTCCAGGCGAGAGCGAAAGCGCTCATGCGAGACGATCTTCCGTGATGCGGCCGTCGGTCAAAGAGATCACGCGCTTCGCGCGATCCACGACCCGGGGGTCGTGCGTCGCGAACAGGAACGCCACCGCCCGCTCCTCGTTCAACTGCCGCATGAGATCGAGAATCTCGTCGGCGGTCCTGGAATCGAGATTGGCCGTCGGCTCGTCCGCGAACACCACCGCGGGTCGGTTCGCGAGCGCCCGCGCGATCGCGACCCGCTGCCGCTGGCCGCCCGAGAGCAGGTCCGGCCGCACGGCGAATTTCTCCGCGCACCCGACCGCCGCGAGGAGCTCTCGGGCGCGCTGTCGACGCTCCTCCGAGGACGCGCCGCCGAGCGCGAGGGGATACGCAACGTTCTCTTCCGCGGTCAGGACGGGGATCAGGTTGAACATCTGAAAGACGAAGCCGAACCGGTCGCGGCGCAGGTCCGACCGGTCGTTTTCCGACAGTCCCGCCGCGTCGAGACCCCTCACGCGCACCTCTCCCGCGTCGGGATCGTCCAGGAGCCCGAGCAGGTTCAGGAGCGTCGTCTTGCCCGATCCGCTCGGCCCCCGGATCGCGACGAACTCTCCGGGCCCGACGTCGAGGGAGACGTCGCGCAGGGCGGGAACTTCGGACGCACCGAGACGGTACGACTTCGAGATCGAACGCGCGGAAAGGAGCGGGGTCAGGTCTCCACTTGCCACATTCGAGTCCCGGAGACCCGGCTCAATCCTCGAGGAAATACTGGACCGTCGTCACGACGCGGATCTTCTTGATCTCCGGGGAGAAGGGGTCGCGGTCCGAGATGTCGAAATAGCCCTGTTGCGCATTGCGGATCGCGCCGACGGCTGCCCGAGTCCCGTGCGAACTGCTCGGCCGCCTTCCGCGCGTCCTTCGTCGCCTCGGCGATCATCGCCGGCTTGATCTCGTCGAGCGCGGTGTAGAGGAACGTCGTGCTGTACTCGTAGCTCCGCACGAGGGCAACGCCCCCGCGGATGAGCTCTCCGGAGCGCTGCATCGCCTCCTTGACCGCCGCGATCTTTCCGGATCGCAGCGTCACCGTCTGCTCGGCGACGTAGCGGTCCCCCGCCTCGCCGCGCATCCGGCCGCCCTGCGCGTCCCGGTCCGTCACGCGCGGAGACGACAGGGTGTAATCGGGCGGCGCGAAGCCGCGCGCCGCGAGAAACGCGAAGATTTTCTTCGAGCCCGCGTCGAGCGTCGCCTGGACGGCGACGAGGTCGTTGCCGGTCGTCGAGAAGACGATCGGCCACATCGCGAGGTTCGCCGGCACCTCGCGCTCAGCCAGGCCTTTCACGGTGACGACGCGTTCCGACGCGCGCGCGGCGAAGAGGCCGCGTCCGAT
>DASUAD010000567.1:0-3246 GCA_035763965.1 Thermoanaerobaculia bacterium
CGACGGGGCGCCCGGCCTTTTTCGGCAACACCGTCGCCGTGATCCACGACGCGATCCTCAATCGTGATCCGGTTCCACCGACGAACTGGAATCCCGATCTGCCCGCAGAGCTGGATCGCGTCATCGCGACGGCTCTCGAGAAAGACCGCGAACTGCGATACCAGACGGCAGCCGAGCTGCGGGCCGATCTGAAGCGCGTCAAGCGTTCTTCGGAGTCGGCGGCGCGAATCGTCACCCTCGCACCGGCGCCGCGGCGCCCCCCCCGCCGCATTCTCCCGATCGCCATTGCCGGCGCCGTCGGGGTCGCGCTGCTCGTGCTCGGAGGCCTCTGGCTCGCACGACGCGGTCGATCCACGGAGCCGAAACAGACCCGATGGGAGCAAATCACCCGGTTCACCGACTCGGCCACTTCCCCGGCCCTGTCGCCGGATGGCCGCATGGTCGCGTTCGTCCGCGCCGCCGACACCTTCATCAGCCCGGGCGAGATTTACGTCAAGCAGCTTCCCGACGGCGAACCCGTCCGGTTGACGGATGACGGCTTCGGGAAGATGAGCCCGGTCTTTTCTCCCGACGGCTCGAGGATCGCGTACACCCGCGAGCCGTGGCCCTGGGACATGTGGATCGTCCCGGTGCTCGCGGGTAAGCCGCGCAGGTGGCTGCCGAACGCTTCGGGTCTGACCTGGATCGACCGGGAACACATCCTGTTCTCGGAGGTCAAGCGGGGTTTCCACATGGCTCTCGTAACGGCGACCGAGAGCCGGTCGGAGCAGAGGGACGTCTACGTTCCGTCGACCGAACAGGGTATGGCGCATCGCTCCTACCTGTCCTCCGACGGCAAATGGGTCCTCGTGAGCGAGATGGATATCTCGAGTTGGCTTCCGTGCCGCGTGCTCCCCTTCGGCGGCGGGTCGATGGGTAAGGCCGTCGGACCCCCGAAGAGCCGCTGCACCTCGGGCGCATGGACGCCGGACGGAGGCTGGGTGTACCTGACCGTCGACGTCGGGAGCGGCTATCACATCTGGCGGCAGCGCTTCCCGGACGGGAAACCCGAACAGGTGACCTCGGGAGCGACCGAGGAAGACGGCGTCGCCATGGCGCCCGACGGGCGCTCCTTCGTGACATCCGTCGGCACGGTCCAGAGCTCCATCTGGATCCATGACGGCAATGGCGATCGCCAGCTGACATCCGAGGGATACTCGACCTTCGGGGTCCTTGGCGGTCCGCGTTCGAGTTTCGCACCGGACGGCCGCAAGCTCTACTACCTCGTCCGCGAAGAAGGCGCCCGCGGGTTCGTCGAGGGCGAGATCTGGGTACTCGACCTCGACTCGAATCGTTCGGAGCGCCTCCTGCCGGGTATCAAAATGGCCCAATTCGATATTTCGGCCGACGGCACGCGCGCCGTGTTCCCGGTGCGAGGGGCCGATGGAACGCAGAGACTCTGGCTCGCGTCGCTGGAGCGGCGTTTTCCGCCGCGCCGGCTGACGACGTCGCGGGTCAACGAATTCCGGCCGATATTCGTGTCGTCCGGCGACGTTCTCTTCAATGCGATCGAGTTGGGCGCACGTTCGCTCCACCGCATCAAAGGTGATGGCGCCAGCCAGCAGAGGATCCTGCCCGAGCTCACGGAAAAGTCGCTCCTCTCCGCCTCACCCGATGGAAGCTGGGTCGCGTTCCGGTCCTTCAAACCTGCGGACGACGACGTCAACGGCAGACTTCCGATCGAAGCCCATCCGGCCGCCGGCGGCTCCCCGGTACGGATCTGCCTCGGGTGTCGCAATGTGAAGTGGTCGCCGGACGGCCGGTTTCTCTACGTCTCGTACGCCGTAATGGGACCGATGACCGAGTTCGGCAGGACGTACGCTTTTCCGATTCCGTCCGACAAGCCTCTGCCGGCATTGCCTGCCGGAGGCTTGAAGTCGGAAGACGAGGCCGCCGCTCTGCCGGGCGTCACGGTCATCCCACACGGCAGCATTTCCCCCGGCCGGGACCCATCCGTCTACGCGTTCTCGAAGATCACCGCGCAGCGAAACCTGTACCGCGTTCTGATCAACGATTAGCCAGTGATCGGTCAATCAGTCTCTCACTATCGCGTGCTCGAGAGCCTCGGGAGCGGCGGGATGGGTGTCGTCTACAAGGCGCGCGACGAAAACCTTGGACGCCTGGTCGCTCTGAAGTTCCTGCCGCCGGAAATGGCCAAGGACCACCAGGCGATGGAGCGCATGCGGCGGGAGGCGCGTTCGGCCTCCTCACTCAACCACCCGCACATCTGCACGATCTACGACTTCGACGAATACGACGGGCAGCCGTTCATCGCGATGGAGCTGCTCGAAGGCGAGACGCTCCAGCAGATGCTCGCGTCCGGACCGCTCCCGACCGAGCGTCTGATCGAGCTGGGGACCCAGATCGCCGACGCGCTGGACGCCGCTCACTCCAAGGGAGTCCTCCACCGCGACATCAAGCCGGCGAACATCTTCGTGACCGATCGCGGCCACGCGAAGATCCTGGACTTCGGGTTGGCGAAGCCGGTACCCACCCGGCAGGCGCTTGCACAGACGGACGTCTCCGCCCTCGCCACGGACATCGCCGAGGAGCATCTGACGAGCCCGGGCTCGGCGGTGGGAACCGTCGCCTACATGGCGCCCGAACAGGCGCGAGGGCTGGAGCTCGATCCTCGCTCCGACCTGTTTTCCTTCGGCGCGGTGCTCTACGAGATGGCGACGGGGCGGCCCGCGTTCGCCGGAAACACCGTAGCCGTGATCCACGACGCGATCCTCAACCGCGATCCGGTTCCCCCGACGAACTGGAATCCCGATCTGCCCGCAGAGCTGGATCGCGTCATCGCGACGGCCCTCGAAAAGGATCGGGAGATGCGCTACCAGACCGCCGCGGAGCTGCGGGCCGATCTGAAGCGCGTCAAGCGCTCTTCGGAGTCGGCGGCGCGAATCGTCACCGTCGCACCGGCGCCGCGGCGCCCCCCCCGCCGCATTCTCCCGATCGCCATTGCCGGCGCCCTCGGGGTCGCGCTGCTCGTGCTCGGAGGGCTCTGGCTCGCACGACGCGCTCGTTCGACGGATACGAAACAGACCCGATGGGAGCAGCTCACCCGGTTCACCGACTCGGTCACGTCGCCGGCGTTCTCACCGGATGGGCGCATGCTCAACTTCCTCCGCGGCCCGAACACTTTCACCGGACCCGGACAGATCTACGTGAAGCTCCTGCCCGAAGGCGATCCGGTGCAAGTGAACG
>DASUAD010000568.1:0-8191 GCA_035763965.1 Thermoanaerobaculia bacterium
CCCGGAGGCGGAGGACCGCGCGGGGCGCGGAGATGCGGAGAAGGTGGGTCCCTACCCCGCCTTGCGGAGAATCGTGATGGGGTTCGTGTGGTGCTTGACCACGTCTTTGGTGATGACGCATTCCTCGATGTCCTCGTCCGATGGGATCTGGTACATCACGTCGAGCATCAGGTCCTCGATGATGATCTTCAAACCCCGTGCCCCAACGTTCCTTGCCAGAGCTTCCTCGGCGATGGCTTCGATGGCGTCATCGGTAAAACGAAGCTGGACGTTCTCGAATTCCAGCATCGTCTGGTACTGCTTGACGAGCGAGTTCTTGGGCTCCCGCAGGATCTCGACCAGTGCGCCCTGATCGAGCTCGGTGAGCGTCGCCACCACGGGCAGGCGGCCGACGAACTCCGGAATCATCCCGTACTTGATCAGGTCCTCGGGGTGAACCTTCTCGAGGAGAACGCTCGAGCGCTTCTCCTTCTTGGTCGTGATCTTCGCTCCGAAGCCCATCGTCTTCTCGGTCATCCGCCGGCTGATGATGTCCTCGAGGCCGACGAAGGCGCCGCCGCACAGGAACAGGATGTTGGTCGTGTCGATCTGGATGAACTCCTGGTGCGGGTGCTTGCGCCCCCCCTGGGGCGGCACGTTGGCGACCGTGCCTTCGAGGATCTTGAGCAGGGCCTGCTGCACTCCCTCACCCGAGACATCGCGGGTGATCGAGGGGTTTTCGCCCTTGCGGGCGATCTTGTCGACCTCGTCGATGTAGACGATCCCACGCTCGGTCTTGTCCTTGTCGTTTCCGGCGGCCTGATACAGCTTCAGGATGATGTTTTCGACGTCCTCGCCGACGTAGCCGGCCTCGGTCAGAGTGGTGGCATCCACGATCGTGAACGGGACCGACAGCAGCTTGGCCAGCGTCTGCGCGAGAAGGGTTTTGCCCGTTCCGGTGGGTCCGATCAGCAGGATGTTCGACTTCTGCAGCTCGACGTCGAGCTTCCGGTTCTTCTCGAGGTAATCGATCCGCTTGTAGTGGTTGTAGACGGCGACCGCGAGCTTCTTCTTCGCCTGCTCCTGGCCGATCACGTAGCTGTCGAGGAACTCCTTGATCTCCTTCGGCTTGGGGAGCTTGGTCTCGGGCGCCTGGGTCTCGAGGACGCGGTCCTCGGCGATGATGTCGAGGCAGATGTCCACGCACTCATCGCAGATGTAGACCGTGGGACCCGCGATGAGTTTCTTGACGTCCCTCTGGCTCTTGTTGCAGAAGGAACACCGAAGAACGTCGCCGTTACCACCTTTCTTCGACATTCTGCCTCCGGGAAGGGCAAGAAGATTCTAGGCGCGCTTTCGCGGACCCGTCAACGACTTCCCTTCCACCCTGTGACTTCACTGTAGCACACCCCTCACGCGCCTTAACGTGCGGCGAGTCAGGCTATTCCACTCCCGAAACGCCCCTCGTGAAACGAGTGCATCAGTGTCGCCCGTCACACGAGACTACGACCAAAGCACATACCATTCCAGCGGCCGGACGTCGGCGCGGTTGATCGGAACGCGGATTCGATCGCGCCGCGCGGCTTCCGCCGTCACCCGCTCCCGCTCGGCCGCCTTCGCGCGCTCGACATCCGCCGCCATCGCCTCGCGCTCCGACGTCCACTGCGCGATTTTCTGCTCCGACTCCTTGATGTTCTCGGCGGTGCGCTGGATGCGCCCGTAGGCGCGGGCTCCCGCCCTTCCCGCGGAACCGATCGAGCTCCGTCGGCCGCCGAGAACGCTCGTCAGGATGCTCGCTCCGACGTCGATCGCGCTGTACGTCTTGGATCGGGTCGCCTCGGCGCGATCGCGTTCGAGCTCCCTCTTTTCCTCTTCGATCTTGCGGTCGAGTGATTCGAGCTTGCGCGCGAGCGGACCGCGGACCTTCTCGGTCCGCTTCTCGATCTCCGACTCGATGGCCGCTTTCACGCGCGACTCGAACGCCTCGGAGGTTTCCTCCGGATTGCAGACGAGACCGAGAGCCCCGACCTGTTCGAGGTCGAGCCCTTCCGCGGCGACGGCGTCGCGGGCGAGCCGCTCGAGCGCGGCGGCCGCGTTCGTCTTCGTCGCCCACGGCGGCAGCGAACCATAGGAGGCGCCCGGAGGCGGCGTCGGTGAGCCCGGTCCCGCCGGTTGAGGCTCGTCGAGAACGGGGACCGGCGCGGCGCCCGATCCGAATCGGACCAGCGTCCGGCGCACCCCCGACACCTGTGGCCTCTGACGGTTCACGCGGGACTCCACGAGCACCGCGACCTCGCCGGAGAGCAGGCCCGGAGTCGCTCCGCCCGGGTGCACGTGGCGGAATACGGGATCGAGGGAAGGCGGTACGGGAGCGCCGGCAACGGGAGTCGACGGGATGTCCGCGGCGGAAGCGGACGCCCGTGCCGCTTTGCCGGCCGGCTCGCCTCCGCCGGCGAAGGCGACGAGACCCGGCAGCTCCCGCGGTGCGAGGGGGCCGCGCAGGTACGCGCGCGCCCAGCGGGTCTCGAAGACCACCGGTCCGCCCGGGCGATGGACGTCGTGGAGGAGGAAGCGCCTCTTCTCGAGCCCCGAGATCGTCCGGTCGGCTTCGGCGCGCGACATGCCGATCCCCGCCGACTCGAGTCCGTCGAGCAGCCTCTCCTTGTCGCGTTCCGCCTGGAGACGGCCGACCATCCAGGTTCCCGCATTGGTGAGCGCCTTGTAGTCGAGGTCCACGGGATTCTGCGTGACGAGCAGCGAACCGACGCCGAACGCGCGCCCCTGCTTCAGGAGCGAGAGCAGCGGCCGCTTCGACGCCGGCTCCGCGACCGGCGGCAGGAAACCCATCACTTCGTCGAAGTAAAGAAGAGCGCGCAGCTCGGCCGTCCCCGTCTGCGTGCGGGTCCAGCTCCAGAACCGGTCGAGGAATCGCGAGACGAAGAACATCCGCTCGCGATCGTCGAGGTGCGCGAGATAGAAGAGGTTGCAGGCGGCCCGGCCCGAGTCGTCGCGGGCGAGCCGGCCGGGATCGAGCGACTCGCCGTCGCGCCAGTTCTCGAAGTCGGGCGAGGCGAGCAGGTTGTTCAACGCGAGCGCGAGCTGCCGGCGCTTCTCGCGCGGCAGAAACGCCTCGAGCTCGACGGCGCCGACGCGCGAGAACGGCGGGGTCTCGACGAGGGCGACGAGCCCCGCGAGGTCGAGGGACCGACCGGCTTTCCACGACTCTTCGACGACCCGGGAGAGGAGGATCGGCCGCGAGTCCGACACCGGATCGGCGTCGATGCCGGCGAGTCCCAGAAGGGCGACGACGAGCCCGCGGATCTCGTCGCGCAGCGCCTCCTCGTCGCGATCCCAGCCGAGACCGGCCGGAGCGCCGAGGGAGCCGAGGATGTTGACCGGGCGCCCGGTGCGCGAGCCGGGGCTGAAGACCCGCCAGGCCGTTCCCTCGCGGAGCTTGCGCAGCGAGTCGAGAGGGACGTCCCACTTCGCCAGCCCGTCTTTCCAGAGCTTCGCCTGCGCCGCGCCTTCCTCGGCCGGACTCCGCCCGGCGCGCCGAGCAGCGTCCGGATCGACCCAGCGGGCGAAGTCTTCCGGCCGGAGCTCCGGAAAGACCAGGAGGAGGTTCGTGACGTCCCCCTTCGGATCGATCAGGAAGAGCGGCACGTCGGCGAGGAGCGCCTCCTCCAGCAGGTCGATGCACAGACCCGTCTTGCCGCTTCCGGTCATCCCGACGCAGACGCCGTGCGTGACGAGGTCGCGGCTGTCGTAGACGAGTCGCCTCGAGTCGGCGACCGTCTTTCCGAGATAAAGGTCGGCCATGGAGAAAAGCTATCAGTTCCCCGGCCGACCGAGAACCGGGAACCTCGCCGGCCTCAGCCCGCCGCTTTCAGCGCGATGTCGTCTCTGCGGTGGTAGATCGCGTCGACGAGGCCGTACTTCTTGGCGTCCTCGGCCTCGAGGATGTAGTCGCGGTCCGTGTCCTTCGCGATCTTGTCGATCGCCTGTCCGGTGTGCTCGGACAGGATCTGGTTGATGCGCTCGCGCTGCTTCAGCATGTCTTTGGCGTGGATCTCGATGTCGGAAGTCTGTCCGCCCAGCCCCTGCGCCCACGGCTGATGGATGAGAAAGCGGGAGTTCGGCAGCGCGTAGCGTTTTCCCGGCGCGCCCGCCGCCATCAGCACCGCCGCCATCGAAGCCGCCTGCCCGATGCAGATCGTCGAGACGTCGGGCTTCACGTATTGCATCGTGTCGTAGATCGCGAATCCGGAGGAGGTCACCCCGCCGGGCGAGTTGATGTAGAACGAGATGTCCTTGTCCGGGTTCTCGGACTCGAGAAACAGCATCTGCGCGATGATCAGGTTGGCGATCTGGTCGTCGATCGGCGTTCCGAGGAAAATGACGTTGTCCTTGAGCAGCCTCGAATAGATGTCGTAGGCCCGCTCACCCCGGCTCGTCTGCTCGATCACCATCGGTACCAGAACCATGTGGCCCCCTTCGTCTTCTTCGTCGTACGGCAACCCGGTCAACCCTCCGCCGGTCCCGGCCATTTCCCGGCGCAAGCTCTCATTCCCGCTCGACCGGCTGCATCGAGGGTAGCACCCGCGCGGAGGAGATCAAGAGGTCGAGCGTCCGGGAGAGCCGCATCTCGTCGCGGAGCGCGTCCAGACCGTCGCTCTTCGCGAGCTGTTCTCGCAGATCCGAGGCCTCGACGCCGCGGCGGACGGCCGCTCGCTTGACCTCCGCGTCGACCTCCGTGTCCGTGACGGAGATCCCCTCGCGTCGCGCGATCGCGTCGAGAACGAGGTATTCGCGCACCCGGCGCTCCGCGCCCGGCCGGGCGTCCTGGCGGATCTTCTCCCAGTCCGCCTCCTTCGGGTCCACTCCGTTCGACGCGAGATACCGCGCGTAGTCGCGCAGCGACGCCGCAACCTCCGATTCGACGAGCACCTCCGGCGCGGGAACGCTCGTTTTCGACAGGATCGCTTCGAGGATCTCGCGGCGGAACTTGCGGCGCCGGGCGGACTCCTTCTCGTGGCGCAGATTCGCGCGCACTTTCTGGCGAAGCGACTCGGCGGATTCCGCCTGTGCCACCGCGCGTGCGAACTCGTCGTCGAGCGGCGGGAGACGCTTCTCTTTCAGCGCGACGAGCGTCACCTCGTAGTCGACCGTCTTTCCGCGGAATTCCTCGTTCGGGAAGTCGTCGGCGAACGTCTTGCGGAAGGTGCGCGTCTCGCCCGGCATCGCACCTGCCAGTGCCTCGTTGATCTCGGCCATCGAATCGGGATGCCCGACTTCGAGCGTCAGCTTCTCATCCCGAAACGTCCTCGGGTTCTGACCCGGCTGGAGGATCTCGATGAACCGTCCGGCGACGTCGGCGACCGCATAGTCGCCGGGGGCCGCGCGGCGCCCCTCGATCGGATGAAACTCGGCGTGCGACTCGCGAATGCGGTCGAGGACCTGCGTGACCTCCTCCTCCGAGGGTTCGACGGACGCGTCTTCGACCGGGAGGCCGCGGTACTCGCCCGGATCGACGGCCGGCTTCAGATCCAGGCGAGCCGAGAAACGGATCGGTCCCGGCGGGTTCCACTCGAGGTTTTCGACGTGGGGGTGACCGAGCACGGCAAGGTTCTTTTCCTCGATCGCCGAGGAGAGCGCGGCGGGGAGCAGCCGCTCGAGGACTTCTTCGCGGATCTCGCCCGCGAAGCGCTGCTGGACGAGCGACTCCGGTACGTGGCCGCGCCGGAAGCCCGGAATGGCGGCGCGCTTCGCGAACGAGCGCGCGACCGCACCGTACGTCCGCTCGACGTCTTCGGCCGGGACCTCGATGTCGAGGGTCGCGCGGGTCTCGGATTCATCGCGGGAAGCGAGGACGACCATCGGAGAGAACCTATCAGCTATCCGCTCGCGGCTGGAGAGCCGGAACGCTCAGCCCCTCGGAGAGACGGTCCGCGACCCCGAGCGGCGGCGGCTCACCGGAATCCGCGGAGCCGGCGGCGCGGACTGAGCTTCTCCGAGCGCCGCGAAAACGGCGGCAAGGACGTCGAGGCGGCCCCACCCGAAGATCGGATTCGGAACTGCAGAGCCGGAAATCCCGCCGCATTGCTGGTCGGACGTGAGCCGGACGGCGGTCGTGCGCAACAGCTCTTCGGTCTCCGGAACGTGGCCGGCGAGCCACGGCGCCGCCGACCAGAGAAGCGCGACGGCGCCCGAGACGTGCGGAGTCGCCATCGACGTTCCGGAGAACTGGGAGTAGCCGTCGCCCGGCACCGACGATCGGATCGAGACGCCCGGCGCGACGATGTCGGGCTTGATCCGGTTCGAGCCGTCCACCGTGACCGGGCCGCGGCTGCTGAAGGATGCGATGGTGTCGCCAGCCGAGACTGCGCCGACCGAGAACGATGCCTCGTACGATGCGGGGACCTCTCCGAGCGTCGAACACACGGCCCCGCCGTTGCCGGCCGCCACCGAAATGAAAATCCCGGCGGCCCTCGTGTTCTCGATGACTGCGCGCAGCACGTTCGGGTCGGTGCACCCTTCGCTCGGCGGGCACCCCCAGGAGTTGCTGATGACGTCGGCGCCGAGATCGGGGCGGGGGTTCTGGCCGTTCGAGTCGGTCGGGGCCAGAAAGAACTGAAAGCACTCCGTGTACCGAGCGGGCGTACCGTCTCCGCGGTCCATGTTGCGGCACGCGATCCAACGCGCGCCCGGAGCCATGCCGATCGAGTTTTCACCACCGTCGGTCCCGACCGCGGTTCCCGTCACGTGTGTTCCGTGTTCCTCGTCGTCGCACGGCACGGCCGAGTCCGATCCGCAGAGGTTCCCGGGCGCCGCGTCGTGAATCGAGTCGTGCCAGTTGTACGCGTGCGAGACGGAAGTCCCGTCGAAACCGCGGTAGCGGTTCTTGAGCGCCGGGTGTTCCCACGCGACGCCGGTGTCGGCGATTCCGACGACGATGCCCTGCCCGGTGTACCCGAGATCCCACACCACCGTCGCCTGCACCTGTTCGAGACTCGCTTCGACCGCGGCGGCGGCCAGCGGGGAGATCTGCGGCTCCGGAACTTGGGGACGGGAGAGCGGAGCCGGCCGGTCGGGAGCGACGAAGGAGACCTCGTCGCGGCCGGCGAGCTCCTCGGCGACCGAGCGATCGGCCTCGACCGCAATCATGTTCACGAGCCAGAAGGACTGGTGACGAATTCCGGACCTTTCGAGGCGGCGGCGCAGACCTTCCTGCGAGGCGTCGGCGGTCGAGCGAAGCGCCTCGAAGACGAAGCGCCGGCGCTCGCTGCGATCGGCGAACGACCCTGCGCCGGACAGGTCGGCCTGATCACGGAGGACCACGAGGAACGGCGCTTTCTGACCGGCGGACTTGCCCTCGAAGACCCGGTCGAGCGCGGCGAGGTCCGCGCCTCGCACCCCCACGGCACAGCCCGCGAGCAGGACGAGGGCAGCGATTGCTTTCGAGCGGATCATCAGTCGTTTTTCGAACGCAGATCGGGATCAGTCTATGCCCTCGAAATGCCGGATCCTCCGACTAAAGTCGGGTGACTCGAGTCACCGGCAAATCGCCGGAAAACTCGTAGAATCGGATCGAACTCCTCAAGCCGTCACTCCGGAGGTGAACGATGCCGGAGAGACGACGATTCCGACGCATTCAGAAGCGCTACACCGTCGAGTTTCGCCTGGACGGGAGGACCTGTGCAGGGTTCACCCACAACCTTTCGGCGATGGGGCTCTTCATCTGTTCCGTGAGCCTCCCGAAACCCGGAACGGCCCTCGGCCTGCGCATGAAGATCCCGGGCCACAGGAGCATCCTTCTCGGTGTGCGTGTCGTTCGTTCCTATCGGGCGCCTACGCGGCTCGCGCAGTTCGTTCCGAGCGGGTTCTGCGTGTCTCTGCGCTACGCGCCCGAGGAGTACTTCCGGATTCTCGCCTCGCTCCTGCGCGTCGCGGCGTGAGGACCGAGGACTCTTTCTCGTTCGCGGCGCGAGGAGTCTCCCGAGGAGAATCGAAGACGGCCTCAGCCAAATCCCGAGCAAGGGACCGCGACGGTCGTTCGCGGCGGGAGGAGTCTCCGCGAAGTAACCGAGCGGAGGAGCCTCCCGCCGCGGGAACGCGACCGCAGCGAGGGATCATGTGAGCGGTCGAGCCGGGCTTGCCGTGCCGAGCACCGGTGCGGAACGCAGATTCCGCACAAGCGACCGCGACGGTCGTT
>DASUAD010000569.1:0-9130 GCA_035763965.1 Thermoanaerobaculia bacterium
TACTCGGACACGCGCCTCGGCGACGAGCGGATCGATCTGAAGCAGGTCAACCGGACCGTTTTCGTGAAGCTCGGGTACGAGTGGCTCTTATAGCCGGGAAACGGGAAACGTGAACCGGAAACGAAAGGGGCCCGAAGGCCCCTCGCGTCATTTCCCGTTTTCCGTTTTCCGTTTTCCGTTTTCCGTTTAACGGCTCACCGACGACCGGGCGGCGCCGACGGGTTTCCCCTCGACATCCAGCACGACGATCTCCCCCAGATTCGTCTCGCGGATCCCCGCTTCGACTTTCGAACGGTCGCCGACGAGGAGCACGGACGCCATCTCGGGCTTCGCGTACTTCGACGCGGCCGCGCGCGCCGCTTCGAGAGTCACCTTCTGCGTCTCGTCCACCTCCCGCTGGAGCTCGTCCATGGGAAGTTCCAGTGCCCAGAGGTCCCCGATCTGCTGGGCGATCCTGCCGAGCGACTCGAACTGCTGCGCGTAACCGCGGATGCGCTTGACCTTCGCGTCCTCGAACTCCGCATCCGAGATCGGTTTCGTCCCGGCGAGCGCCTTCAGCTCCTTGTCGAACTCGACGAGCGACTCCTTGGTCTTGTCGGTCTGAACGCCGCCGGACGCGTACCAGAGACCGCCCTTCTGCTGTTGCGCGAGAGTGGAGAAGACGCCGTAGGAGTAGCCCTTGTCCTCGCGCAGGTTCAGGTTCAGGCGCGTGCCGAAACCTCCGCCGCCCCAGACGGCATCCGCGAGGTGGAGCGCGTAATAGTCGTCGGTCTTGCGCGGCGGCGCCGGGAGGAACGGAGAGATCACCGTCTGAGCGGCGTCCTGGCGGTCGACGAGATAGAGCTTGCCGGCCGGCGCCGGCTGCGCCGGGGGGATCGTGACCGCGGGTGCAGCTCCGCCGCTCCAGGAACCGAAGTTCGTGCGGGCGAGGTCGGTCGCTTCCGCGAGCGTCACGTCTCCGACGAAGATGAGCGCGCTCGAGCCGGGTTTCCAGTACGTCCCGTGGAACCTCGCGAGGTCGGCTCGCGTGATTCCGTCGACCGTCGAGGGCAGTCCCTGCACCGGCCGCCCGTACGGATGGTTCGGGCCGAACGCGAGGATCGTGCGGACGCGAGCGGCGATCGCGCCCGCGTTCTTGGCCTGCTGTGAAAGGGCATCGAGGTGGCGCTTCTTCTCGCGATCGAACTCCGATTCCGGGAACGTGGGGTTCCGGACGACGTCGGAGAAGATCGCCATTGCCGGCGCGAGGTTGCTCTTCAGGACTTCGAACGACACGCGCGAGCTCTCGCGCGCGGCCTGGCCGGCGAGCGCCGTTCCGAGGTCGCCGAGCGCGTCCTCGATCTCGAGCGCCTTTCGCGTCTTCGTACCCATGTCGATGTTGACCGTCGTCAGATGGGCCGCGCCTGCCTTGCCCTCCGGGTCCGCGACCGCACCGGCCCTCGTCGCAAAAGTCACCGCGACTTTCGGCAGCTCCCGCCGCTCGACCACGTAAAGCTCGATTCCGTTCGGCAGCTTCGCGGTCTTGACTTCCGGCGCGTGGAACGGGCGGTCCTCGCCGAGAGCCGGCTCCTTCGCGCGATCGAGCGCGACTTCGCTCGCGCGTCCGGATTTTTCCGGATGGAACCGGACGAGCAGGCGGTTGCGGGTGTTCAACCAGCGGTCGACGGTGCGCTGAATGTCGGCCGCGGTGACCTTTTGATACCGGGCGACATCTTCGTCGAACTTGCCGGGGTCGCCGAGGTAGATGTTGTACTGGTTCAACAGGTCGGCCTTGCCGCCGAACCCTCCGATCCTCTCGAGCCCGGTGACGAAGTTGTAGCGCTGCTTCGTCTTCGCGCGCTCGAGCTCCGCCGCCGTCGGCCCGGTCTTCGCGAGCCTCGTGATCTCGTCCGTGACGATCTTCTCGATATCCGCGAGCGACGATCCCGGGCGCGCGGTCGCGATCACAGTGAACCACCCCGAGATCTCCATCGAGTTCTGGAAGGAGCCGACGGCGGTCGCGAGCTGCTTGTCGTACACGAGGACCTTGTTCAGGCGCGAAGAAAGCCCGTCCGTCAGGATCAGCGACGTCAAGTCGAGCTCCGCATCGCCGGGTGCGAAGATCGGAGGCGTGGGCCAGGTCATGTAGGTCCGATCCTGCGGGACGCGGTCGGTCGCCTCGACGACCCGTTCGCGGTCGAGCGTCGGGATCCAGAGCGTCGGCCGGTCGAGCGGCGGGCCGGCCGGAATGCCGCCGAAATACTTCTCGACGAGACGCTTCGCCTCCGCGGGATCGAAGTCGCCGGCGATGACCAGAGACAGGTTGTTCGGCGTGTAGTACTGCTTGAAGAAGCCCTTGACGTCCTCGAGAGAGGCCGCGGTCAGGTCCTCGTGGCTTCCGATGACAGTCCACGAATAGGGATGGCTCGCCGGATGGAGGTTCTCGGTGACGAGCTTGAACCAGCGGCCGTACGGCGTGTTCTCGAGCCCCTGCCTCCGTTCGTTCTTGACGACGTCGCGCTGGTTGTCGAGTTTCTCTTTCGTGAGACCGTCGGTCAGGGTCGCGAGCCGGTCGGACTCGAGCCAGAGCAGCTCCTCGAGATTGCCGGAAGGGACGGTGGCGAAGTAGTTGGTTCGATCGTTGTTCGTCGTCCCGTTGACGCCCCCCTCCTGCAGGTTCGCCCCCGCCTTCTCGGCGTAGACGAAATAGTCCTTCGCCGCGTTCTTCGAGCCCTGGAACATCATGTGCTCGAAGAGGTGGGCAAAGCCGGTCCGGCCCGGTTTCTCGTTCTTCGAGCCGACGTGGTACCACTGGTTCACGTGCACGATCGGCAGCTTGCGGTCGACGTGCAGGATGACCTGCAGGCCGTTCGGGAGCGTGTACTTCTCGAACTCGATCTTCGGTATTTCCGTCGATGCCGGGGCGGCCATCCGCGACGCCGGAGGCTTCGCCGGCGCCGCTCCGATCAGGCTCGCCGCAGCAAGGACGAGGGGAAATGCTCTGCGCAGATTCACGACGGACTCCTTTCGCGAGGACACACCTCGGACCCGTGACTTTGCGGCTCTTATACGCCGAAATCGGCCGCGAGTTACTGCTTCCCGGACCTGACGCGGAAGGCGAAGGACCGAAGGGACTTAAGATAAAACGATGATCCTCGACGCCGCGCGCAAAGTCCTCCAGATCGAGGCGGATTCGGTACGGGAGCAGATCGGGAATCTCGGCCCGGCCTTCGAGCAGGCTGCCCGCGAGATCGCGGCTTCCAAAGGAAGGATTTGCGTCACGGGACTCGGGAAGTCCGGCCTGATCGGACAGAAGCTCGCGGCGACTCTCTCCTCGACCGGAACCCCCGCCTACTTCCTCCACGCCGCGGAGGCGAGCCACGGCGACCTGGGGATGCTCGTCGGCGGGGACATCGTCCTCGCGCTCACGTATTCGGGCCAGACGCCGGAGGTCGTCAGGTTGATCGAGTTCGCACGGACGCGGGGCCTCCGCACGGTCGCGATGACCGGCGACCCCGAGTCCCCCATCGGCCGCGCCGCCGATCTCGTGGTCTCCGTCGCGATATCGCGGGAAGCCTGCCCGTTGAACCTCGCCCCGACGGCCTCGACCACGGCGATGCTCGCCATGGGAGATGCGCTGGCAATGGCCGTCTCCGAGCAGCGCGGTTTCCGCGAAGAGGACTTCGCGGCGCTCCACCCCGGAGGTCGTCTGGGCCGCCGGTTCCTGAAGGTCCGCGATCTCATGCGAACCGGCGATCGGGTCCCGCTCGTCTCGCGCGATACGCCGATGGGTGACGCGATCCACGAGATGTCGCGCAAGATGATGGGCATCACGGCGGTGGTGAACGGTCGTGGCGAGCTCCTGGGCGTGATTTCCGACGGCGATCTCCGGCGAATGCTGGAGAAAGACGCCGCGCTCCTCTCGAAATCCGCCGGGCAGTGCGCGCATCCGCAGCCGAAGACGATCGACGCCGACGAGTTCGCTTCCATTGCCCTTCAGCAGATGGAGTCGGCGAAGATCACCTCGCTGTTCGTGCTCGACGCCGAGGGACGCCTCGCCGGCGCGATCCACATGCATGACCTGCTCTCCGCGGGAGTCGCTTGAAGCGGACGGCTCCCCGGAGGATCCGAGCCCTCTTCTTCGACGTCGACGGAGTCCTGACGGACGGACGGCTCTACCTGGACGACCGTGGCCGGGAATTCAAGGTCTTCGACACGAAGGACGGACACGGCGTGAAGATGGCGATCTCGGCCGGGCTGGAGGTCGTGTGGATTTCAGGGCGCGAGTCGCTCGCCACCGCGCGGCGGGCCCGGGATCTCGGAGTGCGCCACTGCTACCAGCGCGTCGCCGACAAAGGCGCGCTCTACCGTCGGATGCTCCGGCGGTGGAGCCTGCAGACCAGCGAAACGGCCGCGGTCGGTGACGACGAGCCCGACGTTCCGCTCCTCGAGGCGGCCGGGTTCTCCGCCTGTCCTGCCGATGCCGCGCCGGCCGCCCGCCGCGCCGCGCAGGTCGTTCTCGAGCACTCCGGCGGACGCGGCGCCGTCCGCGAGTTCGTCGAGAAGGTTCTCGCGATCAACGGAGAACGAGCAGGGCGAACGCGACGACAATAGGGGGCAGATGAGCGCCGTCGGTGGGATCAGCATCGCCCTGGCGGCCGGGGGTTTCCTGCTCGCGGCCTGGACGTTCTGGAAGAACACGCGAATCCGGCGCGCGGAATGGCTCTTCCAGCTCTACGAGGCCTTCTCCGTCCGGCCGGAGTTGAAACCGACTCGGGCAGCGCTCGACTACGAGGGCGAGCCGAACAGGGAGCTCTTCCGATGCCTCGACTCGGACCCCGAGAACTCGAAGGTCCTCGAGCCCCTGGTCGACTACCTCAACTTCTTCGAGTTCATCGCCGTGCTCTGGCGTATGGGTCAGCTGTCCGTTCGGGAGACGAAACTCATGTTCGGCTACTACCTCAAAGGCATCGGAGAATCGAAGAGACTCGTGCAGTTCTGCGAGAAGGGCGGATTCAGGAACCTGCTGTCTCTCCTTCGAAAGATCGGATATGCCCCGACCCACGCCTAAGCCGCCCACGGGGCCCGACTACATCTTCGTTTACGGGACGCTTCGCGCGGCGTCGAACCACGACATGAGCAGGGTCCTCGAACGGCACGCCGACTTCGTCAGCCGGGGAAGGATTCCGGGCGTTCTCTACGACGTCGGCCCCTATCCCGGCGCCGTCCGGAGACGCGGGACCCGGGCCTTCGTCTGGGGTGACGTCTACCGGCTGAGAGACTCGGAGCACGCGCTCCCGATTCTCGACCGGTACGAAGGGTGGAACGAGGCCAAACCCCGCTCCGCCGAGTTCAAGCGAAGCCGCATCCTCGTCGACCTGGGCGGAGGAAAGAAGGTCCGCGCGTGGATCTACCTCTACAACCGGCCCACGACCGGCCTCACGAAGATCCGGTCAGGCGACTATTTCGGTGCGGCGGCCCGACCGGGCCGTGTCTCCGACAAGCGGCGCTGAGCCGTTGAGTGTTGTCTAAACCACCCCGCCGTTCGGCGCGGTCTGAGAGGAGCGTCGCCGCTTCCGGGAAATCCAGGAAATCCCGATCCCGAGGAGGTAGAGCGCGAGCATCGGGACCGCGAAAACCGTCTGGGTCGCGATGTCGGGCGTCGGGGTGATGACCGCGGCGATGACGAAGACGACGAGCACTGCGTACTTGAACTTCTTGAGGAGCCAGCGCTCCGAGACGACCCCCATCCGCGTGAGGAAAAAGATGACGATCGGGAGCTCGAAGCAGAGTCCCAGCCCAAGAATGATCTTCGACGCGGTCGAGAGGTACTCGTTGATCGTGATCACCGCCTGGAAGTTCGAGCCCATCCCGACGAGGAATCCCACGACGACCGGAAACGCCTCGAGGTAGCCGAACGCGCACCCGCTCAGGAAGAAGAAGACGCTGGCGAGGAGAAACGGGATCGCGAAGCGTTTTTCCCGGCGATAGAGCGCCGGCGCGATGAAAAGCCAGAGTTGCCAGAGGATGATCGGCGACGCGAGGATCAGTCCCCCGAGAAGGGCGACGCGGAAATAGAGAAGGAACGGCTCGGTCAACGTCGTGTATGCGAGGTTCTGGCCGGGCGGCAGGAACCGCCGGACCGGTCGCGCGAGGACATCGAACAGCCAGTCGGCGCGGGACCAGGCGACGCCGAAAGCCGCCGCGAGCGCGATCAGGGACGTGACCAGCCGGCGACGGAACTCCTCGAGGTGTTCGAAGAAGCCCATCCGCGGAAGCTCGTCCTCGCCCGCTCCGGAACGCGCTTCCTCCGGGACTCCGGTCGTCTCACGGGGCGCGGGGCCGACGAGCTTCACGTCCGCGCTCTGCCGCCGCGAGCGCCCGTCAAGACGGCCGGATCGGAGCCGGCGGCGCAACAGCACCGTCCGCGGGCGTCTCGCTCGGGACCGGCGCGGAAGGAGGTGCCGTGACGGCGGCGGTGGAAGCGACCGTGTTCTGAAGCTCCCCGACCCGCTCCTTCACCGCCGCAACCTCGTCCCGAACCTCCGAGACCTGGTGCTTCCCCTGTTCGATCTCGTCCTCGATGGTCCGTTTGAGGTCCTCGGAGGCTCGCTTGAACTCGGCGAGCCCCCGGCCGAGCGACTTACCGAGCTCGGGGAGTTTCCTCGGACCGAACACGAGCAGAGCCACGAGAAAAATGAGGATGAGCTCGGGCATTCCGATGGGGCCGAACATGTTTCTGTACTCCGTGAAGGATTCTACGCCGTGTGATCTTCCCGCAACCCGTGCCACAATGACCCCTCCAGGGAGGAACCGAGTGAGCCGTACACGGTCCCGCTTCTTCATCGCCGTCCTGCTTCTCGCCGTCTCGACGCTGGCGGGCGGCGCCTTCGCAGCGTTGCTCTTCGCCTCCCCCCAACGGGAGGCTCCGCCGCTCGACGAATATGCCGACATCCTGACGACGCTCTCCGACTGGTCGCCGCAGCCGATTCCGCCCGAGCAGTTCGTCTACGCGTCGGTCCACGGGATGCTGTCCCGTCTCGACCCGCACACCGCCTTCCTCGAGCCCGAGGACTTCTCGGCGATGCGGGAGAAGCAGCAGGGATCGTTCTTCGGCCTCGGCATCCAGATCCAGAAGCGAATGGGCCGCATCACGGTCATCGCCCCGATGGAGGGGACGCCGGCGTACAAGCTCGGCGTTCGAGCCGGGGACGTGATCACCCACATCGAGGACGAGGAGATCAAGGAAGACGTGACGACCGACGAGGTCGTCCGGAAGCTCCGCGGCCCCAAGGGCAGCCAGGTGACCATCACGATCCGCCGGGCGGGCATCGACGAACCGATCAAGATGACCATCACCCGCGCGGAAATCCCGACCTACTCGGTGCGCTATGCCTTCATGCTGAGCCCCGAGGTCGGCTACATACTCCTTGCCGATTTCACGCACACCTCCAGCCGTGAGCTGAAGGCGGCGATCGAGCGGCTCGAGAAACAGGGTATGAAGAAGCTCCTGCTCGACCTGCGCGGGAACCCGGGCGGCGTGCTCGAGCAGTCGGTCGACGTCGCGGACGTGTTCCTGGAGCGTGGCTCCAAGGTCGTCTACACCCGCGGCCGGACGAGCTCCTCCGCTCAGGACTACCTCGCCCCGGGGGACGGTCTGCACTTCGACAAGCCGCTCGTGGTTCTCGTCAACCGCGGCTCCGCGTCGGCGTCGGAAATCGTGGCGGGCGCGATCCAGGACCACGACCGCGGATTGATCGTGGGACAGCGGACGTGGGGCAAAGGTCTGGTTCAGAGCGTCTATACGCTCCCCTACGGCGCGGGGCTCGCGCTGACGACCGCGAAGTACTACACGCCGTCCGGCCGCTGGATCCAGAGGGATTTCACGGACCTTCTCGCCTACGTGAACCCGAACGACTCCGACACGCCCGGCAGCGAGCCCGAGCCGGCGAAGAAGGAGGGCGAGGTCTTCTACACCGACGCAGGGCGCATCGTGTACGCCGCCGGCGGCATCACGCCGGACGTCGCCGTCAAGAACAATCGCGATTCCAAGCTGCTGACGCAGGTCCTGGCGCGGAACCTGCCGTTCAACTTCGCCGTGAACTGGCTCGTCAAGCACCCCGACGTCCCGCGCGACGTCACGGTGACGCCGGCGATGCGCGAGGAATTCTTCCGGTTCGCCGAGTCGTCCAAGTTCTGGACCGCCGAGGAGCTGAAGCGCCAGTGGAACGAGGACCCGAACCGCGAGCTCGTCGACCTGGCGATCCGCATCGAGCTGGTCAACGCGAAGTACGGCCTCGAGGCCGGGTGGGCAGTCCGCGCCACCGGCGACAGTCAGATCCAGACGGCGGTCACCGAGTTCGGCGAAGCCGAGCGGATCGCGGCGCTTCCGAAGAAGAAGCCCCCCATTCGCGCCTCTCGCGGGTAACGGGCAAGCAGCCGGCGCCGGGCTGCACGCGGTCGACCGCCGCGATGAGCGGTGCAGACGCGGCAACGCGGCATGGGCTCTATCCGTATGACCCAATACGCGAGAAGCCGGCCCGCCCGACGCGCCTTCGCCCGCGCTCCCGACGCTCGAGCGAGCAAAGAGGCAGTGGGCACCCGTCGCGGCGCTCTTCCTGGCTCTCTCTCTGCGGCTGCCGGGACTGACCGCTCTCCCGATTTTCGTCGATGAGTCCTTCTACCTCCACGAGGGGCAGATGGTGCGCCAGGACCCGATCACCAACGCGTTCGTCTCGGTGAGGGAGCCGAAGCCGCCGCTCCACATCTGGCTGCTCGCGCTCTTTCTTCACGCCATTCCGGATCCTTTGCGGGCGGGGCGTCTCCTGTCAGTGGCCGCTGGCGCCGCCACCGTGCTCGTCATTTTTCCCCTCTGTCGTCTTCTCGCGCACCTCGGCGATCCGGCCTCCGCGCAGCGAGGTCGGAAAGGCGCCGGATACGGAGCGACTTCCGCCATGCTCGTCGCGACGTGCCCCTATCTCGCCTTCTACGACCGCCTGGCGCTCGCCGACGGTCTCGTCGTGTTCGCGGGTGTCATCGTCGCCTGGCTCTCCCTTCGGCTCGCGCGATGCGCATGGGAGCCGCCTGAAACGGAAAGTCCGGCGAAGGTCGGACTTCTCCTCGGGCTCGGGCTCGGTCTCGCGATGCTGAC
>DASUAD010000570.1:0-5557 GCA_035763965.1 Thermoanaerobaculia bacterium
AGCCGAGCTCCTTCCAGCGCCTCCAGCCGCCGTCCATCGAGGTCACGTTCCGGTAACCCATCTTCTGCAGCGCGTCGGCCGCGAGCGCCGAACGGTATCCCCCGCCGCAGTAGAGAACGATTTCGGCGCCGTGGTCCGGGATCGCTCTCTCCACGTCCCGCTCGATGACTCCTTTTCCGAGGTGCATCGCGCCGAGCGCGTGGCCGCGCTCCCACTCGTTGTCTTCGCGCACGTCGACGAGATAAAAGCGCTCGCCGCGCTCCTGCCGGCGCCGGACGTCTTCCGGGGTCGTCTCGCGGACGCGCTTCTTCGCGTCGTTCACGATGTCGAGGAAACCCGGGGAGTGCTGCATCGGAGTTTCAGTCTCCCAACGCGGCCAGCCGCACGATCAGGTCCACCACGCGGCTCGAATATCCCCACTCGTTGTCGTACCACGACAGGACCTTGACGTAGCCGTCACCCTCCGCCCGGGTCGAGAGCGCGTCGAAGATCGACGAGTGCGGGTTCCCGATGATGTCGCTCGAGACGAGCGGCACCTCGCTGTACTCCAGGATTCCGCGAAGACGGCTCTCCGCGGCGGCCCGCACGGCGTCGTTGACCTCGCGCGCGCCGGGCCTGCTTCGCATGCGGCAGGAGAGGTCGACGACCGAACCGTCCGGGACAGGGACCCGCATCGCCATTCCGTCGAGCCGGCCCTTCAGCTTCGGCAGGACTTCGCCCACGGCTCGGGCGGCGCCGGTCGTCGTCGGAATGATGTTCTCGGCCGCGGCGCGGCTGCGGCGCAGATCCTTGTGCGGTACGTCGGCCAGCCTCTGATCGTTCGTGTACGCGTGGACGGTCGTCATGAAGCCTTCCTCGATGCCGAACGACTCGTCGAGGACCATCGCGAGCGGCGCGAGACAGTTCGTCGTGCACGATGCGTTCGAAACGATCCGGTGCTCGCGCGTGAGGCCGGAGTCGTTCACGCCGACGACGACCATTGCGTCGACCGCGTCCTTCGGCGGGACCGTGAGGACGACCCTCTTCGCTCCGGCGGCAAGGTGCGGCAGCAGCTTCTCGCGCCGCGTGAGGACGCCGGTCGCCTCGACGACGATCTGGACGCCGAGCTTTCCCCACGGGATCTTTCCCGGATCCTTCTCTTCGGTCATCACGACTTTCCTGTCGCCGACGTACATCGCTTCGGCGTCGGCAACGACTTTCTTCGGGAAGACGCGCATGACCGTGTCGTACTTCAGGAGGTACGCGAGGTGTTCGTTGTCGTAGAGGTCGTTGACGCAGACGACTTCCATGTCGTCGCGATCGGAGATGATCCGGAACACCGAGCGACCGATCCGGCCGAAGCCGTTGATCCCCACGCGGATCGTCATGCGGCGCTCTCCGCCGCGCGGTCGAGCTCCGCGAAGCGGTCCACCAGGTCCACGGCGCGATGGGCGTATCCAAAGCCCGAGTCGTACCAGGAGACCGTCTTCGAGAGCTTGTCGCCGAGGATCATCGTTGCGAGAGAGTCGAAGGTGCTCGACCACCACGACCTCGCGATGTCCGAGGACACGATGGGCTCCGACTCGTAGCGCAGGACGCCCTTCCAGCGCTCGGTCGAAGCGGCGGTGCGCATGACTTCGTTGATCGCGGTCTTCGTGACCGGCCGCGGGTGCCAGCAAACCAGGTCGACGCAGGATCCGTTGCGCACGGGCACGGACACCGCTGCGCCGACGATCCGGCCGCGGAGCTCCGGCAGGATCGCCATCGCCATCGCGGGCGAGCGGGACTCCTGCGGAATGATGTTCTCGGCGGCGGCTCGCCCGCGCCGCATCTCTTCCGCCGGGACGTCGGCGAGTCGGTGCTGGCTCGTGTAGGAGTGGACGGTCGTGTAGAACGCCCGCTCGATTCCGAAGGCGTCGTTCAGGATCTTCAGGACCGGCGCCAGGCAGTGCACCGTCGACGACGCGTTCGAGACGATCCGCTGACGGCGGTCGAGAGCCGCGTCGTTGACGCCCATCACGATGGTGGCGTCGGGCGGCTCGAGCGGCGGCGAGCACGCGATGACCCGCTTCGCGCCGGCGGCGAGGTGCGCCTCGAGCTCCGCGCGCGTGCGACCCCGGGAAGTCGCCTCGAGGACCACTTCGACGCCGAACTCTCCCCACGGCGGCGGCTGCGGCTGGTCCTTCCCGGTGAGCATGCGGATCTGCCGGCCGGCCGCGTAGAGGTGGCCTTCGCGCACCGAGACCTCGCCCGGAAAGCGGCCGAGCAACGTGTCGAACTTGAGCAGGTACTCGAGCGGTTCGGGGTCGTTCCAGTCGCTGATCACGGCGATGCGGATGTCTTCGCGGTCGTACAGGAGCCGGAAGAGGTTCCGGCCGATCCGGCCGAGCCCGAGGATGCCGACGGTCGTCATGAAGGCGAATCTATCGCGGAGAGGAACCGGCGCCACACGAGGAGATACGGACCGCCCCCCACCGAATACGTGTCGTTGTGCCCGGCGTCCGGAATCACGTACAGCTCCTTCGGAGCGGACGAGAGCTCGAAGAGCCGCCGCGCGTGGGACGGGGGAGCGATTTCGTCCTGTTCCGCCGCGAGAAAGAGCTTGGGAACCGTGAGCCGGCCGACCTTCGACGCCGCGTCGAACTTCGAGCGGACGAGAAAGCCCGGCACGAACGGATAGTGCTTGCGCGCGAGCGCGGGGACGGAGAGAAAGGGCGTCTCGAGCGCGACGGCCGCGACCGGGCGGGCGAGCGCGACCTCGACCGCGACGGCGCAGCCGAGCGATTCGCCCAGGAGAACGATGCGCTCCGGCGGGAAACCCCGCTTGCGCGCCGCGTCATAGATCGCCAGGCCGTCGCGAAAGAGGCCCCGCTCGGAGGGCTTCCCCTCGGACTGACCATAGCCGCGGTAATCCACGAGAAAGAGGTCCACGCCGAGCCGCTCGACGAAGAGCTTCGCGCGATCGAGACGGTGGCTGACGTTGCCGGCATTGCCGTGGAAGAGCAGAAGAACGCGGTCACCTTCGGCTCGAATCCACCAGCCGTGGAGACGCACGCCGTCGGACGCGGTCAGACGGAGCTCCTCGCTCCGGAGCCCGTAGTCTGCGGGCATCGCGTCGAGGCGGCGGACGGGGAAGTACAAGAAGCGATGCTCGATGAGGCTCATGAAGGCGATGATCGCTCCCCAGACGAGGGCGAGCGTCAATACGATCGAGAGCAGGGCCCTCACCACAGGCCTCCCCCGGCGGAAGCGCGTGCGGCCTTCGATGTTCGAGAGTCGCGGCCCGTCAATCCGACGGCTCCCACCCCGTCCGCTCGCGGAACCACTTCCGCGGGCCGAAGACCCGCACGTCTCTCCCGTCGCCGCCGATTCCGATTCCCACCGACAGGAGCCCCGTGTCCACGAGAAACGTCCCGCTTTTCGACCTTCCACTCGCGACGTAATCGCCGGAGATCCGGACCTTTCCGGTCCTCGCGACCATCCGGCGCAGTTCGACGAGTGATCGTCCCACCCGGACCGCCGCGCGCGCGGCGACCGGTTCATCCAGCCGCAGGAGACGCTCCACCCAGCCGGGGGGGTCGACGTTCGCGATCTCCAGCAGCGGCTGCGCGTCGCGAGCGTGCGCCGACGCGGTCGTGGTGAAAAGAGCCCTGGCCTTCGGTCGGAAGTCGCCCGTCTCGAAGTCGATCCGTCCCCACCACGGGCGCGTCTTCCCGTCGCCGTCGGAGACGCGGGCGTCCGTCAAGCTGACGCGACCACCGTTCAAACGCCCCCCGCCCCAGTCCCGCAACCGGACTCCCGAGAGGCGCAGGAGTCCCCCGAAGCGGCCGCGCATCGCGACGTCGAGTACGCGCAGCGCGAGATCGGGCGAAGCGTAGTCGATCGTGCCCCTCGCGACTCCGCCTTCCACCGTTGCATTCACGTTCATGCGCCCGCTTCCCCGTTCGAACCGGGTTCCGGGGGGCTCGCCGATCAAGCGGTTCAGGATCTCCGCGTCGTCGAGCCGCCCGGTCGCCTCGGCATCGCCGGAGACGAAGCGCAACATCCGGCTTCCGGGGAAGGCGCGCGGGTCCCAGGCGCCGATCCGCGTCTCGATCGTCGCACGGACGTCTCTGGCGATGGCGTCCCTCCCCGACCACAGCGTCCCGTTCCGGGCGGCGAGCTTCGCCGGGTGGACCTCGGCCCGATGCCTGGGCCGGAGGAAGAATCCGCCCGTCACCCGCGCGTCGCCGACGAAACGGTATTCGTCGATCCAGACCTCGCGTACGGATTCGACCGCGACGCCGTCCACGAGGATCGTCCACTCCTTACCGGTCGGCGGGCGTTGCGGCTTCGACGGCCCGGAGAGCGGCGGATCCGGAAAGCCCGGAATCGGCGGAATTCGACGCAGGCGAACCGGAGTGGCCTCCTTCGGGGCGAGGCGGCTTCGGGCGTGGAAGACGAAGCCTCGGCCGGAGAGGCGGGTCACGTGGAACTTTCTGCGGAGCAGGCCACCGAGTGAGTAGGTGATGTCCGCTTCGTCGAGCTGAAAGCCCCATTCGGCTTCCGGGTCGCGGTCGCGAAACCGGAGATTCTTCACGTGCACGGTACCCGGCCACCGCGAGCCGGCGGAGTCGTACTCGAGCCAACCGCTCTCCGGATCCTTGTTCAGGCGTCCGGCTATGTAGCCCGAGCGCAGGAGGACGTTGGGACCGACCAGGGCGATGAACGAGAGGACGAGCGCGAGGACGAGGAGCGCGATGGCGGCATTTCGGAGACGACTCTGCTGCGCGGGCACGCCGGCGGTCCCCGCAAGGGGTGGGCCAGGATCGCCGCCGCGCTACCGGCGTTTCACGGCCTGCTTGCGGGGTTCGACCGGCTTGCGGGGTTTGACCGCGGATGGCGGCTCCTTCTCGGCGGCTTTCGAGATGGACTCGGCGAGTTTGCCGTGCCCGCTGTCGCGCTCCCCGATGTCTTCCGACGGCGCTCTCTCCCGCTTCCCCAGCACCCACTCGAGGGCGTAGATCGCGGCGGCGAGCTCGGACACCCAGAAGCCCGAAAGCGACTTGCCCTTCTCGCGCAGACGGCGCGTTTCCTCGCGGATTCTCTTCTCGTCGAAGGACGGCATCTCGACCTCGGGCGGAGTCTATTGCTACCCTGTGCGCGGAGGAACGCCATGGCTCGATTCGCCCGCGCTCTCGTCTTCGCGGCGGTGCCGCTCCTGCTCGTTCTCGTCGCCGCCGACTGCTCGCGCCCCGCACGCGGCGAATCGCTCCGGGTCACGTACTACTACCTCCCCGGCTGACCGATCTGCGCCAGGCTGAAGCCCGCCGTGAGCGGGCTCGCGCAGGAGTTTCCGGGGAAGGTCGGGGCGGAGAATCGGGACGCGACGACGCCGGAAGGCTCCGCAGCCGTCAAGGAGCTCGGCTTCCAGTCGCACGGCGTCGTCATCCGGTCGGCCGACGGCAAAGTGCTCTGGAAGCAGCCGGATCACACGGTCCGGATCGACGACGTGAGGGCCGAGCTGCGACGGTTGACGTCTTGAATCCGGGTCCCGAACTCGGGACCGAAACGCCGGAATACGCGCCTGGACCCGAAC
>DASUAD010000571.1:0-4124 GCA_035763965.1 Thermoanaerobaculia bacterium
CGCACGGTTACGACATGGCCGACGGCACCAACCAGCAGAAGCTCGCGGTCGACTCGGGGACGTGGCCGCTCTACCGCTTCGATCCGCGGCGCATCGAGAAGGGCGAGCCGCCCCTCCAGCTCGACTCCCCTCCGCCGAAGATCCGGATCGAGGAGTACATGAAGAACGAGAACCGCTTCCGGATGCTCGAGCGGTCGAACGTCGACCGCTGGCATCGGCTCGTCGCCGCGGCGCAGAAGGACGTCGAGCGACGGTCCGCCCTGTATCAGAAGCTCGCCGCGCTCTCTCCCGCGACGTGGGTGTCGGCGCAAGCCGGAAAAGAGGAACTGCAAGCCGCGGAGGTGACCTCATGATCCGCGTGGAAGACTTCACGGAGCTGCCGGTGGGCCGTCTCGTTCCGCTCGAAGGAAAAGTCGGGCGCTGTCCGCGCTGCGGCCGAAACGGCATCGAAGAGCATCCGGCCTGCCGGGACGCCTACTTCCTGCACGTGCAGACGTCCCGGATCCTCCCGGACGGGATGCGGGATGAAGCCGTCGACTGCTGTTCACTCGAGCCGCCCGTGCACTGACGGGTCGGCGGGGCCAGGCTCAGGCAGGCCTCCGGAAGAAATAGAGCGGCAGTCGGCGGGTGAGGAGCAGACGCGCCTCGCGCGCCGCGAGCTCGACGGCGACGCCGGCGAGCGACGGGAGCGACGCGAACCGGCGCCGGCCCGGGATCTTCCAGACGAGGTCGTTCTTCTGAAACCGCGGCGGAAGTGTTCCGGCCGAGCCGTCCCGAATGAGCGCTCCTCCTTTCTCGACCGCTCGCTCGCTCGCGCCGATCGCGTCGAGCGTCGCACCGAAGACCTCGGCCGGGATCTGGCCCCGCTCGTACTTCAACCGCGTCATGCCCCGCAGCGCTTCGTACGTCGCGGCGGCGATCTCGTCCCGGGTCATCCACTCCGTTTCATAGTTCAGCATCTCCTTCCACGTCGGCGCAATCAGCGCGCGGCGGTGCTCCTCGAGCGTCCGAAAACGGACGCGGTAGCCGTACCGTTCCGACTGCTCGAATGCATCGCTTCCCGGGTCGAGGAACGGCGCGAGCGGTGCGACGAAGAACGAGAGGCGCCGGTCGCCGCCGAGCCGTTGGACGAGCGTCCGGCAGAAGTCCACGCAGCCGACGGCGTCCTCGTAGCTCTGGCCCGGGAGGCCGACGAGGAAGAAGAGATCCACCCTTCCGGCGCCGTTTTCGAGGGCTTTGCGGACCGTCTGCTCGATGACGTCGTTGCCGCAATCGAAGCGGCGGTTGAGGGCCCGGATGCGTTCCAGGTGTGATTCGAGAGTGATCTCGACGCTCCAGCGCGGCAGCGCCGCCCCGACGCGCGCCAGGTAATCGTCTTCCACGGGTGCGAAGAGCTCGAGCACGATCTCGTTCTTCGGCCGCTTCCGCTCGAACCGCTCGAGGACTTCAGCGGTCCACTTGCGCCCTCCCTGACGGAGGTCGTGAATGAGGAAGATCGGCCCGCGACTGAATCGCTGGATCCGATGGACGTCGGAGACGAGGGTCTCGGGCGAACGAAACGCGGGACCCGGCCGGTTGCAGATCGCCCGATAGGCCGGCCGCGAACCGCCGCAGACGGCGCACGCCATCGAGCAGCCGCGGGAGGTGAGGAGGCCGGTGATCGGGTATTCGAGCCAGCCCGTGAAAGGGACGACGTCGGCGAGACTCCGATACTTGAACACCGATCGGACTGCGTAGAAGACGTCCGGGATTGCGGGTCCGTCGAGGCGGGCCGGCGCATAGGTCAACGGGTTGACGACCACTTCGGCCCCCCGTTTCCATGTCAGGTTCGGGATCTTGTCGAGATCGCCGCCCATTTGCAGCGTGCGGAGGAGCTGGAGCATCGGTTCCTCCGTCGTGTCTCCGCGCAGGACGTAGTCGACGTCCGCCGATCGGATCAACTCCTCGTGAAAGTAGGACGCGGAGAGCCCGCCGAAGATGATCGGCGTGCCGGGATGGTGCCGCCGGACGATCCGCGCGAGCTCGAGCGCCCCGTGGGCGTGGGGCAGCCAATGGAGCCCGATGCCGAAGGCCGCCGGATCGAGCCGCGCAATGGCGCCCTCCGCGTCGTAATCCGGTTCCGACACCATCCGGTGCGCGACGTTGACGATCCGGACGTTGTGCCCGTGCTCTTCGAGGTGGCTCGCGATCGACGTCAGGCCGATCGGGTACATCTCGAACGCCGGCGACGAGAAGATGACGTCGCTGATCGGGCCGTATTCCGACCGCGTCTTGCGGAAGTCGTAGACGCTCGGCGGGTGCAGGAGGACCAGATCAGTTCCGAAGAGGCGCATCGAGCTTTGTATCCTCCGGCGGTTGCTCGGAGGAACGATTATCGCCGGTCGAGCCGGCGACTATTCGGCGCGCAGGGCCTCGAGTGGATCGAGCCGTGCGGCGCGCCGGGCCGGAAGAACACCGCCGGCGACTCCCACCGCGAGACTCACGAGGAGAGCGGCGACGACGAAGCCCGGCGCGACGTGAACCGAAAGCGCCGGCACCGCCCACCGGAGGAGCGTCCCGACGAGTATTCCCGCGAGGACGCCCACCACGCCGCCGGCGAGGGACAGGAGTGCGGCTTCGAGCAGAAACAGGCGGGCGATCTGCGACGGAGCTGCGCCGATCGCCTTGACGAGGCCGATTTCCCCGGTGCGTTCCCGGACGGCGATCCACATCATCGTCAGGATCCCGATTGCTCCGACCACGAGCGAGATCCCGCCGATCGCTCCGACGGCGAGCGTGACGACCTTCATCACCCGGTTCAGGACGTCGAGGGCCTCGGTCTGGGTCGAGACGGTGAAATCCTCTTCTCCGCCGTGGCGGCGCATGAGCTCCTCCCGCACGCCCGCCTTCACGCGGTCGACAGGAATCCCGAGTGAGAAGAGAACGTCGATCTCGATCAGCTCTTCGGTGTTGAAGAGAGTCTTCGCACTCGCCACCGGGATGTACACAGTGTCGTCCATGTCGAAACCGAACAGCTGTCCCTTGGGCTCCATCACCCCGATCACGACGAAACGCCGCCCGGCGACCCGAACGCGCTCGCCGAGAGCGTTCGCATCACCGAACAGCTCGTGTTTCAGCTTCGGACCGAGCACCGCCAGAGACGCGGCCCGGCGAGGATCGCCCGGCGGAAGAAAGCGGCCCTGACGCACCGTGAACTTCCAGACGGCCGGAACTTCCGAAGTCACGCCGTAGACGAACACGCTGCGGCCCCGTTCCCCCGCCTCGACGCGGGCGGAGCCCCAGGCGACGGGCACGACTCGCTCGACGCCGGGCACGCGACGCAGAGCCTCCGAGTCCTCGATCGTCAGCTCGCGGATGGTCCCTCCGACCGCTCCGGGGATCCCGCTCGTGGTCGTCTTGCCTCGGTGGATCGCCATCACGTTCGTGCCGAACTGGGAGAACTCGGCGCCGAGAGAACGCCGCGTTCCCTCGCCGAGCGACGTCAGCAGGATCACGGACGCGATGCCGATCACGATGCCGAGCATGGTGAGGGACGAGCGGAGCGGGTGGGCCGAGATCGAGCTCCAGGCCAGTTTCCAGATGTCACGCTGCACGGCTCACCTCCTCGCGAGCGCCGCGATCGGATCGAGGCGCGCGGCGCGCCGCGCGGGCAGCACGCCGAAGAGGAGGCCGACGCCGAGGGCGAGACCGACGGCCGCGGGGATCGCCCAATCCGGCGCGTGGACGGGAAAGCTCGGATAGAGGAGACGCAGGAGCCCCGCCCCGGCGGAGGCGGCCGCGAGGCCGGCGGCGCCCCCCGCCGTCGAAATGATCGCGGCCTCGACCAGGAACGCCGCGACGACCTGCCGTCCGGTCACGCCGATCGCCTTGAGCAACCCGATCTCCCGGGTCCGTTCCGAGACCGACACCAGCATCACGTTCATGATCCCGACTCCGGCGACCGTGAGCGAGATCGCCGCGATCCCGGCGAGCGTCGCGGTCAGGAGCGCGAGGATCCGGGAAAACGTCGCGACGACGGAGTCCTGCGTCCAGACCGTCACGTCCTCTTCGCCGCCGTGACGTTCGGTCAGAAGCCGGAGTACGGCGGTCTTCGCCCGCGGAATCTCCTCGTGCGATGAGATCTC
>DASUAD010000572.1:0-2690 GCA_035763965.1 Thermoanaerobaculia bacterium
ATCCGGTCGTTCGCGCACATCTTCTCCTTCGCGCGGACCTGAAGCGTGTGGAACGATCTTTCGTTCATGGCGGTGAGAGCGGAAACGGCCATCTTCTGCTGCAGGGTTTTCGACGTCAGGAAGACCACCTGCCGTCCGGTCTCGAGACCGGCGGCGAGCGCCGGGTGGAGGGCAGCCGCGGTCTTGCCTGATCCGGTCGGAGCTTCCACGAGGAGGATCTCCCGGGACCGGACCGCGTGGCCGACGGCGTTCATGACCTCCTGCTGGATTGGACGGGGGGCGGCGTGCGGGAAGGGAAGGCGCCGCGCTGCCTCGGCCTTTCGCGTCCGCGCGGCCGCCTGTGCTCTCCAGATTCGGAGGAACCGATGAAGCCGCGCCTCAATGTCCCGATCGAACCGCTCTTCCTCGTAGGCAACCGCGAGAGAGATTTCCTCGCCGGTCGCGATGTCGACGTATACGAGAGCGCCCGAGACACGGGGGTGTCCGAGCCTCCGCCAGAGATAGCAGTACCCAAGCAGCTGCCGCCGATCGCGCTCGACGCCATAGCCGGACAGACGCAGGCCCTCCGATGACAGGTGGGTGGACTTGAACTCCTCGATCAACCACGAACCCTCGGCACGCTCGACGCAGCCGTCGAGTCGCCCCGTGAGCACCGCGTTCCAGTCCTCGACCGGGATCCTCGCCTGGAGGTGGACTTCACACCGGTACCCCGGATAGCTCTCCCGTCGCGACCCGAGAACCCGCGAGTGGACCTCCGCTCCCAGGCCCAGGCGCCTCCAGCCATCGCCCCGGTCGAATCCGACCCGGCGGAAGCCCTCGTCCTCGGCGAGATCCCGCACCGAGAGCTCGAAAGTCTTCGTGGTCTCGTCGAACTTCATGCCCGCGAGTGGAAAAGAGGCGCAGGGAAGAGGAAACGCATCGATGCGATTATAATTTTCCGGTGTCCAGGCTTCTTTCCTCTCTCCGTCGGATGGGGGCGATCGCTCTTGCGGTTTTTCTCGCCTCGCCCCTTTCGGCCGCCGACTTCGACGCCCTTCGTGCGGCGCTCGACAAAGTGGCCGTCCGCGTACCGGGCCAGCCGAGCGGCGTGTCGATCCAAATCGTGGACGATCAGAGCGGTGAGTCCATCTTCGAGAGAAACCCGGAGATTCCGCAGACGATTGCCTCGATTACGAAGCTCATCACCACGGCGTCGGCGCTTCACTATCTGGGTCCGGACTACAAGTTCAAGACCAGCTTCTGGAGGCGAGGCGAGGTCCAGCAGGGGAATCTGACCGGACCCCTTCTGGTCGTCGGCGGAGGAGACCCCAATATCTCCGGCCGGTTCTACGATGACGACATCAATGCCGTTTTCGACAAGTGGGCGGAGGGGGTGCGCCAGGCGGGGATCACGCGCGTGAATGGCGACATCGTCTTGAACTCCTCGTTTTTCGACTCGGTCGGGCGCCATCCCGAATGGCCGGCTGGACAGGAATCGAGGTGGTACCAGGCGCCGATCTCGGCTCTCTCCTACAACGACAACGTCGTCCTGGTCTCAATCCGGCCCGGCTCACGGCCGGGGCGGCGCGTGGGTGTTTCGATCGAACCGCCGGTCGACATCCTCCGGCCCGTTCCACTCGCCCGGACCGTGGGACGGCGGGGACGCGTCCGGGTCGCCGTTTCCCGAGCCGCCGGCTCGAACGCCGTGACGGTCTCCGGAACCGTTCCTCTTCGCCCCGCGTGGTGGTCGACACCGATCGCGATCGACGACCCTCCCACTTACTTCGGAAAGGCGCTCGACAACCGGCTCAAAGCAGTGGGGATCGTCGTGAACGGAAAGATCGTGCAAAAAACGGTGAAACCGGACTCCAGCTGGACACCGATCGCGACAACCGAATCCGACCTGCTGCCGACAATTCAGGTCTGCAACAAGCGGAGCCAGGGCTTTTACGCAGAACAGATTTTCAAGACGATCTCCGCAGAGAAGAACGGACAGGGTTCCTGGGCGGGATCGATTGCGCTCGCAAAGCAGTACCTGGCAGGTTTGGGGCTCGATCCGTCGCACTTTCAGCTCCGCGACGGATCCGGGCTTTCCGCCGGCAATCGTGCCCCGGCCGAGGACCTCGTTCGATTCCTTCGTGCCATGCAGCGCCACCCGTACGGAGAGCTGTGGCGGGCGACGCTCGCGGTGTCGGGCGAGAAAGAAGGCACCCTCCGGCACCGGCTGAACGACTCACTGACGCGCGATCGGGTAGTGGCGAAGACCGGAAGCCTCGAGCGGGTGTCGACCCTCGCGGGGTACGTGCGCGCCGATTCGGGACGAACGTACGTCTTCGCGATTCTGCTGAACGGTCGTGGCGTCACGGATGGGGGAGGGCAGGCCTTTCAGGATCGCCTCCTCCGGACACTCATCCAAAACGGATAGCGACGTCGCGGGCGGATCAACGGTCGATCCGCCGCTCGGGAGCTCAGTCAAAATGTGATCTGGGACACCCGCGAGTACGACTTTAGTCGTAGAGAACCGACCCTCTGAAAAAAAATCTTTACACCTGGTCGGCGAAGTTGTGGTGGAATACCTTTCGATTCGATTTTTTAGTGGTGGGACACCCCCTCTTTTTGGTGGGAACCCCAAGGTCACGGTAGCTCCGGGCTCGGCACTGGTCGGCGAGAAAAGCCAGTAACCACGGGCCTTTTCGCGCGGTGCCACGCTT
>DASUAD010000573.1:0-3994 GCA_035763965.1 Thermoanaerobaculia bacterium
ACTCTCGTTACGCGATCCAGACGTCTTCTCCGAAGGCGAGGACGACGGCGTCGTCCAGCGTCGCCGCATACTGAACGACTTCGCGGCAGACCGGCGCCGGCACGAGGGGATTCGCTTCGAGCTCCGCGCGGTTTCCCTCCGGCAGGATCACTCGCCGCAGGTTGCGGTTGTACGCGCCGCGGACTTTGTACTCGGGATCTCCAACCGGACGGACGACCTGCACGTCGTGCGAATCGGCGATCAGAACACCGCTCGACGCCATGTCCTGCGGCACCGGACGATCCAGGAAAACCGAGAGAAACGCGAGCGCGGAAGGAAGTGCGGCGGAGGTCCCGCCGGAGGGCTCGTCCTCCTTCGTGACCTTGAACGTGTAGTTGAAGTCGAGGATGTCGCGGGTTTGATGCGGCCAGCGGGCGCGCGCGTATTCACGCACCGAGAGAAAGGTATTCCGAACGAGCTGGGTCATCTCGGGCGTCAGGTTACCGAGGATCTCCTCGAGGAATCCTCCGCGGCCGGCGGCTGCGGGGCGCCGGGTGGCCCAGATCTCGTGGATCAATCCTTTCGCGCGCCCCACGAAACGGTAAACCGCGTCCGCGAGGACGCGCCCGACCGCTTCACGGTCGCGCAGCGCCGCCTCCTGGAGTGCTGCCGCCCGCTCGGAACAGCGCGCGGCGTCCTCGTCGCGGCCCGCGATCCGGTGGAGGGAGGCGAGCTCCCGCCAGAGGCTCGGGCGGCGGGGCGATCTGCGCAGCGCGGACTGCAGGAGCCGGAGCGTGCGTTCGGTCACGGCCGGACGGCGAAAGTAGTCCGAGATCCGCGCCGATTCGCGGGCCGCGTACTGCTCGAGGAGCCACTCGGTGACGTCGAGATCGTCGGGGTCCGAATCCAGGCTCGCGATGTAGAGACTGACCGCCCGGTCCCTCGATCCGTCGAGCGCCGAGAGATCCGCAAGGTACTTCGCGTCGAGCACCTCTCCGCCCCGCGCGAAGAGGTCGCGTGCTTCGGCCGGTTTCCCGGTGAGCGAGAGGCCGATCGCCGTCTCACGCAACGAACCATCGGGAACGAGATCGATCTCGGGAAACCGGATGCACAGGAGCTTCCGCAGCGGGAGGTAGCGGCGCGCCGCGATCCAGGCCGTTTCACGGAACGAGGGACGATGCATCCGCTTGCGGAAGAGCCGGGTGAACAGGCGTTCGTAATGGTCGGCCTCCCCGTCCGCTCCGAGCCGGCGGTAGAGCGAGGAGAGGTGACCCAGGACGGAGACCTTCTCCCGATGCCGCTCGAAATGGCGATAGATCTGCACCGCACGCTCGAGAAGCTCGGGGACGCCGATGCGTTCGTAAAGACGCGCGAGCGCCAGGATTCGATCGCCGTCGGTTTCGTAACCGCGCTCGGAGCCCAGGTCCTCGAGGATCGTTCTTGCCCGCTCGAGGTCTCCGGACAGCTGCGCGATCCAGCCCTTTGCGAGGATGGCGAGCTTGAAGAGCTCGGCGTCCTTTCCCCTGTACTTCTCGGCGAGCTCGTCGCAGCGGCTCATCGCCTCGAGCGGCCGCCGGGAGAAGAAGAGACGGAAAACTCCCTCGAGCTCGAGGTGGGCCGCCGGCTTCCGCCAGAGCTGGTAGGGCCCGAGGACGAGGAACTCCCCCGCTCCGCGCTCGGTCTCCCGTGCGAGCTGGAGGATCGAGGAGAGGCGCATGAGGCCTTCCCCGTGGGAAGGCGTTTTCGCGTGCACCTGCGCCCAGCAGGCCACCGCGGCCGACAGCTCGCCCCGCATGTGCTTGATCTTCGCCAGCAGGTCGAGCGCGGTCAGGTCGTCGGGCCGCTCTTCGAGAAGCGACGCCACCTCGAGCTCCGCATCGTGCAGCTCCCCGATTTCGACGAGGACCGTCGCGTGACAGAGGCGTTCGTCGGGAGGAAGGGCGGCCTGGGACATGAATCGATTCTCATTCTAGGACGCGACGCGCGCGGATCCGGCGCCCGCCTAGAATCGTCCGGGCTCGCGGAGCCGGGGGGAAGGAGAGGAGACGGACTTGCAGGCGACGGTTCTCGACGTCGAGCACCTCACCAAGCGTTTCGACGGCGTCACGGCCGTCGACGACGTCTCGTTCTCGGCCCGGCGCGGAGAGATCCTCGGGCTGCTCGGTCCGAACGGCGCCGGGAAGACGACGACGATCCAGCTCCTGCTCGGTCTGACGACGCCGACCTCCGGGGCCATCCGGCTCTTCGGGCTCGAGCTCCACCGCCACCGGCGGGAGATCCTCCAGCGCGTCAACTTCTCCTCCGCCTACATCTCGCTGCCTTTCAACCTCTCGGTGCGGGAGAACCTGGAAGTCTTCGCGCGGCTCTACGGCGTGCGCGACCGGCGGCGTCGGATTCGGGAGCTTCTCGAACTCTTCGAGATCCCCGAGGTCGCCGGAACGGTGATCGGCAAGCTGTCTTCGGGACAGGTCACGCGGGTCAACCTCTGCAAGGCCTTCCTGAACGACCCCGACGTCCTCTTTCTGGACGAGCCGACGTCCAGTCTCGACCCGGACATCGCGGAAAAGGTGCGGGGCGCGTTGAAGCGGGTTCAGCGGGAGCGCGGCGTGACGATCATCTACACGTCCCACAACATGCGGGAGGTGGAGCTCGTGTGCGACCGCGTCATCTTCCTCTCGCACGGACGTCTCGTCGCCCAGGGCACGCCTCGCGAGATCATCGAGCAGGCCGATACGGAGTCGCTCGAGCAGGTTTTCATCACGATCGCGCGGGAGGGGGACGTCCGCCGCCCGACAGCCGGCGGCGACTGACGACCGTGTGGAACCGGATCGGCGCTCTCCTCCTCCGTTACCTCTACCTCTACCGGCGCAGTCTCGCGCGCGCGATGGAGATCTTCTTCTGGCCCGTCATGGACCTGCTCGTCTGGGGATTCGTGACCGTCTACCTCCAGCAGGTCGCGGCGCCGAAGCCCGTTCTCTTCCTTCTCGGCGCCGTGATCTTCTGGGACGTGTTCTACCGCTCGCAGCAGGCGATCACGCTGTCTCTCTCCGAGGAGATCTGGGTCCGCAACCTCCTGAACGTCTTCATCTCACCGGTCCGTATTCCGGAGATCGTCCTGGCGACCTGCCTGCTCGGACTCATCCGTGCGCTCGCGTCCGCGGCGGTGCTGGGCGTCCTGGCCTACGTGTTCTACGCGTTCAACATCGGGCTTCTCGGCCCCGCTCTCTTCCTCTACCTCGCGAGCCTGCTCCTCTTCGGCTGGGCGGTCGGGATGTGCACGATGGCCGTGATCCTGCGCTTCGGCCACGCCGCCGAGGCGCTCATCTGGGGAACGCCTTTCCTGCTCCAGCCCTTCTCGGCGGCGTTCTATCCGGTCTCCGTGCTGCCGCCGTGGATGCAGGCCATCGCGAAGGCCCTCCCGTCGACGCACGTGTTCGAGGGAATGCGCGCGACGCTCCAGACGGGCCGCGCCGAGCTCGCGCCGCTCGTCCCGGCCTTCGCGTTGAACGTCGTTTACCTGGCGCTGGCGGGCGCGTTCTTCGGCTGGATGCTGACGCGGGTCCGCGAGAAGGGGTACCTCGGAAGGCTCGCGATGGACTAGGGGTCAGGTATTCACAAGCCGCCAAGAAAGTGGCCGCGCCGAACCGCCCTTGCCATCTTCGCGAAGCGAAGTGGCAAGTGGAGACCTGACCCCCTACTTCTGGAGGGAAGCTGGAGCGACCGCCGAGGCGATCGCGGGCGACCACCACGAAAGGATCTTCTTCACGTAGCCGACGGTTTCGCGGTAAGGCGGGACGCCTCCGTACGTCTCGACCGCTTTCTCGCCCGCGTTGTACGCCGCAAGGACGAGCTCCGGCCGGTGGTGGAAGCGCACCGCGAGCTCTTTCAGGTACTTCACGCCCCCGGCGACGTTCGCGGCCGGGTCGAAGGGCTTGCGGACCTCGAGGCGCTTCGCGGTCGCGGGCATGAGCTGCATGAGCCCGCGCGCGCCCTTCCGTGAGAGCGCCCGCGGCTC
>DASUAD010000574.1:0-5408 GCA_035763965.1 Thermoanaerobaculia bacterium
TTCCCTCGGACAGACACCCGACACCTTGGATCTTCGCGCCTGGAACGTGCTCGGACTCGTCGTTCACGGAGAGTGGGATGACCGCAGTGAAGAAGAGCCGTACCCGCGCGGCGATCGACGCTCTCGGGTCTACTAGCGCTCGACGACTCCCTCGCAGCTATTGCAGTAGGTACCCACGCCCGACGCGCCCGTGACCGAGGCGGACATGTCCGGACGAGACATCTTGTCGAGCGCTTCGCTCTTCCGTCCTAGGACGAGGCCGATCCGAGCTTGGAGAGTGGTACAGCCAGTGCCCTTTGGACGAACACCGGGATGTATGCCATGTAGAGAAACTCGTCCGGGTACGCGCGCATCAGACGGGCGGTGTCTCCGAGACTCGGCTTACCGCGCTCGTTGATCGGAAGTGCGAACAGGTCGACGAAGAACTCCTCGGTACGAAGTGCCGGACGAAACTCGACCGTGTAGGTGCTATCGACTTCGGCCACGAAGGTATGTCTCGTCGCTGCCGGGATCTGCACTTCCTCTCCCGGTCCGACGTGGATCCGCTCGCGGCCACGGCGGACAAGCAGTTCTCCTGCGGTGACGATGAACGTCTCCTCCTGGCGGACGTGAAGATGCAGCGGACCGCCGCTTGTGCCCTGATCGGCTTCGACGTGTACCCGAAGGACCTCGGCCGAGGAGTCGTCATCTCTCCGGATCCGGGTAGTGCGGCCCTGCAGCACTTCGGTTCCGCTCATTCGCGCGAGACCCTAGTTCGGAGTGCACTCCGGTGCAATGGAACGTTCTTTAGTTCGGCAACGGTTCGCCGACCCACGAGGCTGATCTCCCTCTCCAAGATCGCATGTCCGGAGAACGCCGTACATCGCGTTCTAGAGTGCTTCTGGATTCGCTCGACACGGACGCGGACGTCTCGGAGCGGGTCGAGACGGGAGCAAAGCGATGCCTGCCGTTCTCAGAGTCCCTTGCCGCAGTAGCTGACATTCGCTGCTTGCGCCCGGATCAGCGGCACTTGTGAGACGTCGTACCCGAGAAGAAGTGCTGCCCGCGCCGTATTCCGAAGGCCGAAGCACTCGGCCTTCTCCTCGTCGTAGAGCCCGTACGCGTGACCTGATTCGTGCGCCAATACCAGAACCGCCTGCCCGGTGCTGGGTCGAGGATATGGAGGCTCGATGACCCGCCGAATCGAAAGCGTCGCGCAGACATCGCGACCAAGTCGGATACGGGCACTCGCTCGGTCGGTGGAGATCTCTGCGACGCCCAGCCAGCCGGGAAGCCGCTGACAGGTCACACTCGTCGGGCGACGTGCAAGGTCGCTCGCGACGTTCGAGAAGTGATCGGCGGATCGCGAGGCGCTAACAGCCGGCGCGAGAACTGCGATAAGCAGGGCGAGCACGACCAGGACTTGCTTCTTCGAAGAGCTCTCCGCGATGAATGCCGCAGGTACACGCCTCACGTTTCCGTCCTTTGTCCCTGACGTGTGACCTGAGCGTCTTCATGCGGAGCCCGCGGTCATCCGCGCAAACCCGTTGGAAGCTGCGTAGTTTCCGCGCTTCGTCCTCCTCCTTGGGGGTCGAGACGCCGCGCGGGACGCTAGAGGCTAACGATTTCCGGATGTGCACGGAGGTGTGCAGCGGACGCGCAAATCCGGCACCCATGACGCACCCGGCCCGCATAGCTAAGCCAAATCGGCTCTACTAGGCGCGCCCCTAAGGCCCATACGGGATTCGAACCCGTGCCGCCGCCGTGAGAGGGCGGTGTCCTAGGCCACTAGACGAATGGGCCGTGCGAAAGGCAAGGGTAGCGCACTGTCGCGGACGGCCGGTTCATACCGCACGAGTTGGCGTGGGCTCTTCGACCCGATCCCCTCAGCGTCTACGGGCCGGTGGGCTCGGGCTCGCGCAGGTCCAGTCGCTGCTCGAAGTCGCGCCGAATGCTCTCGCCGCTCGAAAGCACGGCGTCGTAGCGCACGCGGCGCGGAGGCAACTTCACGATGCGGACGTTGTCGTCGCGCTCGCCGTGGCAGCGCGCGTACGCGGCGGCCTCATCGAGGGGCCGAAGGCGGTCGCGCTTCCGCTGTCCCCACACGTAAGGCGGACACCTACCAGAAACGCGGCCTGAAGGGAAACCTCACGAGACGCACTTTGCGACGAAAATAGCGATCGCTAGCGCGCTGCCCAACGACAGCCCCAGGGACTCCAATCCCGACCGGAAAGCACGAAGTACCTGTGCGCGGCCAGCGCCTGCTCGTGCGCTGTGTCTCCATGGCCGAACAGACCCCGCTCGTACGAGCCCATCTGGAAGAGACCGCGGTACTGTCCGTTGGCCGCGGTCGTCGTCAGCCGGGACTCGCACCAGGCGACTGCGACTGCCTCACCGCAGTAGCTGTCGAAGACATCGCAGATCGCGACCCTCGGAGACATCGCCGCGCGCTGCCGGGCGTCGCGCGCCTGAATTGCGCGCCGGAGCACCGCGATCGCCCGCTCGAGCTGCGCGAGACGACGTCGCGCGCGCTCGAGGGCGAGCACGGCGTCCTCACGATGCGCCTGGGCGTAGAGGAGCCTTCTGTGCCGCTTGAAGAAGGCGATCGTCCCGCGATACTTGCGCGCGGCCGCGAGTCTCTGTGCGAGGCGCTCGTCCAGTGTGAGCGCGGAGCGCTCCTGGTTAGCCTTGGAGGGCGGGGTCGACTGCCGATCCTGCCTCGTTTCCGCAGCGGCCTGCGCGACGAGAACACACGCGCACAGGCCGACGAGTAGGGCTCTCAGAACAGTTACCTCCTGGACGGGGACAGGGGCGCGGGCTCTCCACCGCGAGCTCCGCTCGTGTCTCTCGGGTGAGAAACGGTACCCGAAACGAGCACGAGCAGGAGAAGAATCCGCTGTGAGCAGGTAAGAAAGGTGTTACGAACGTCATCGGACAAGACAACGCCCGAGCGCGGGCGCATGCTCGCCCGCGTCGAAGAGGAGCCGATCGTCGGGTTCGTGAGCCGACCGAATCGGCTTTCCTCGGAGGGACCGCCATCCGCTGTCGGCGCGATACTTCGCGCCTGTCAGCTACGAGGGAAGGGTCGATGCTCCTGGCTATCGAGTGGATCTGGTTTGGCGGGTTACTGGGCGTCCTTTACCTCATCGCCTTCGTCACGGCGGGTTTCATGACGATCCGTAACGGCCACGTCGTCCTGTTCGTCTTGGGCTTCCTGTTGCCGCTCCTGTGGATCTTCGGTGCCTTCATGGACAGGCCGAAGTACTAAGGCGCCACCCTCGTGTTGGCATCCCTCGCCGCCGCCGATCCTCCAGAAAGCTTCGCGCGCGGCAGGGCTCTCCGACACTGCAGAGGAAGGGATTCGAACCGCAACTTCCTGGCCTAGAGGAAACTGCCGCTGCGCTCGCCCAGCATGGCCCTGCAGCGTGCCTGGCGTACGTGGCGCCGTTGATGTCCTCGGGCCGGGGTCGTCTCGCTTGTCTGCTTGCAGCTCGCTGGAGACGTTATTCGCAGGCGGGGTCGTAGGAGCGTCCGGGCACGTACAGCTCCCACTCGCGCTCCGTGAGCGTTCGTCCCGCAACAGTGCACGCATGCCGCTCCCAGCTCGAGGGCGTCATCTGCCAGATGAAGCCGGGGCCTGTGCTGTAGACGACGACGAGCCGATCGCCGGACGGCGTGAGCTGGGAGTTCGCCCAAAGGTTGTCGAGCCCGGGAAGCGGAGACCCAAACGGTGCGCGCCTCTCCACGTCCCAGATGCGCGTCGCGCCATCCGTGCCGCTGCTCACGAGCAGCTCACCCGTCCGGTCGAAGTCGAGCGAGAGCACCCAGCCGGCCGTCCCCGTCAGGGTCCGTCCTCTCGGCTGCCCGCTTTCGGCATCCCAGAGCTTGATTTCGCCCGTTCCCCCGCCGGTCGCCAGCAGCCGCCCGTCCGGCGAGAACGCGACCGACGAGCCCCGTCCGTACCCGTCGTCGATATTCACTCGGTAGAGCTCTCTCTCGTCTGACAGTCGCCAGACCACAGCGAATCCGCTCTCGAAGGCGGCAGCGAGCTTATCGCCGTCAGGCGAGAAGTCGAGGCCAAAGGCCACGTAGCCTTCAGCCGCCTTGCCAGCTGTGAACGATCTTCCGAGCGGCTCCCCGGAGTGCGCGTTCCAACGCAGGATTCGTCCGTCGGCCGCCGAGGCGGCCAGGATTTCCCCGTTCGGGCTGTACGCGATCGCGAACACATCGTTCGTCGGTGCTACCAGACGGGGGCGGGCCGCCCCGGGTGGCAACCGTCCCGGAATGCCGGAGAACGAACGGCGCACCGTACCGTCGAGCGCACTCCACGTAGCCACCCTGCCCCGCACCGCCGCCGTTGCCAACTCGCGCCCGTCGGGGCTCCAGGCAACGTCGAGAAGACGCCCGCCGCTTCGGATCTCGAACACGCCCTGGCCGGTCGCCAACTCGACCACGGCGAGGCGCCCGTTTCCTTGAGTGACCGCGACGCGCCGGCCGTCAGGGCTAACTGCGAATCTTGGCGCAGGGTCTCCTCGGTCCTCGGCCACCTCGTTCCCTGCACCTGCCCGGAACGGTCGGCCGAGTCGCTGCGATCCTGCTACGTCCCACGTGATTGCCGCCCCGTCCAGTCCGACTGTTTGGAGAGTGGCGCCGTTCCGAGTGAACGCCGGTCCGAACGTGCGGCCGGTGTGCCCCGTGAGCGTCTCGCGAAGCTCGCCGCTTCCGGCATCCCACACCAGCACCTGCGCGTCGTCTCCGGTCGAGACGATCGTCTTCCCGTCCGGACTGAAGCCGACGCCCGTTGCCGCAGCATTGTGACGACCGTGGAGATCGCTACGAGCCCCCGTCCGCAGGTTCCAGACGGTGACCGACCCGTCGGTGTGCGCGACGGCGAACCGCCCACCGGATCTGTCGACGGCGAACGACGGGCCTGCTGACCCCCGGGGATCGTCGATCGCGCCCACGCGCCGCCACGGTTGGACGCTCCAGATGTCGTAGCGGGCGGGTGTCCCGGGCATGGGTGGCCCCTCGAGCGACGTGATGACGAGGTAGCCGCCACGGAAGTTGACGTCGAAGAACGACGGCGTTCCGGGTTCTGGACGGAGTCGATGGAGCACGCGGCCCGTGCTCAGCTCACGAACCGTCACTTCGGCCGACGAGGCCGGTCGCAGGGCGGAAATCCGGCTGTCGTCCGTGATCGAGAAGAAGTCGTCAGGGCCCTTTCGGAGAAGGGCGTACGGCTGCTCGACCCCGGTCTGCAGGTTGACGCGGACGAGCTGGATCCCATCCGGACCATTGCGTCCGACTATGACCTCGTCATCCGACGACGTGAATCCCCACCCGACACCGTCGACCACCCGGATGACACGACCGCTTCCGGCGGCGGCGAAGGCCAGTTGATCGGCGTTGTTTGCGTAGCCCACCAGGTG
>DASUAD010000575.1:0-5875 GCA_035763965.1 Thermoanaerobaculia bacterium
ATTCCTCCTCCAGCGCGGCTGGAGCCGGTCGCAGCTCCTCGTCCCGCCGGCGGTCCGAAGCGAGGACTTCCCGGGAATCGCCGAAGACGAGAACTCTCCGCAGGCCGTCGTCCTCGGAGATCTGAGCGAAGACTTCAGCTATGAACGGCTGAACTCCGCCTTCCGAGCCCTTCTCGGGGGCGCGGCGCTCGTTGCTCTCGGAAGAAACCGATATTTCCTGTCGAAAAACGAGCTCGTTCTCGACGTCGGCGCGTTCGCGGCGGCGCTCGAGTTCGCCTCGCGCCGTCAGGCGATCGTCGTCGGCAAGCCGTCGCCCGAGTTCTTCCGCGCGGCTCTCGCCCTGATCGGCGTCGAGGCGGAAGAAACGGCGGTCGTCGGAGACGACGTCGAGGCGGACGTCGGCGGCGGTCAGACGGTCGGACTCCGCGGCGTGCTCGTCCGGACCGGCAAGTTCCGACCGGAAGACCTCGCGCGGTCGGGCATTCGCCCCGACGCGGTCATCGCGTCCCTGGCCGAGCTCCCCCGCCTTCTCTGACCGAGATCCATTCGCCGACGCGCTCCGGCAACTCTTCGCGGTTCGATTTCGTCACCGACCACAGTTCGACGTCCGGCCGGCGCTTGACCGCCTCGATCAAACCGCCGCCTCGCAACGCCACCGTCGCGACGAGAAGTCGTTTCGAGTCGAGAAGGGCCTCGATCGCAGCGACGAACCGCCTCGAGAAGCACTCCATCCTCCCGATCTCGTCGACGAGGAAGACGTCCGCCCGCGAAGACGGCGCCAGCGCTTCTTCGACGATCGCGTCGAGAGCTGCAATGTCGACTCCGTAACGGCTCACGCGATGCTCCGAGCGGATGGACACGTGAGCGAGAACCGCGCTCCTTCCGTCGAAGGTCTCGATTCGAAAGCCGGCCCTTTCCTTCCCCGACCGGATCTCCTCGGTGGTGAACCCGGCGATGCGTCGTTTTCTCTTCGTGAGCTCATCCGCGACCCGCCGCACCACCGTCGTCTTTCCAACGCCCGGAACGCCGGTCAGGAGGAGAGCAGAATGTTCACCCATGCCGCAGCCGGGCATTGAAGCAGACAAACAGCGGATTCGCGAAGAGGTCTGGAAGGAGCTGCAGGAGAGGGGAGCGGCGCTCTTTCCGGGAGCGCGGGGCCGGATTCCGAACTTCAAGGGCGCCCCGGCGGCGGCGGAGCGGCTCGAAGCGACTCCAGAGTGGAGGCGGGCCCGCGCGATCAAGTGCAACCCGGACGCGCCGCAGCGAGCCGTCCGACTCCGGGCGCTGCGCGCGGGGAAGGTCGTGTACATGGCCGTTCCCCGCCTCCGGGAGAGGAAGTGCTTCTGGGAGCTCGATCCGGCGAGGATCGACGCCCGGGACTTCGGGCGCGCCGCGACGATCGCGGGCGCCGCGACGTTCGGCCGTCCGTTGCATCCCCGCCGTCTGCCGCACATCGATCTCATCGTCGCGGGATCCGTCGCCGTCAACCGCCGGGGAGAACGACTCGGCAAGGGCGGTGGTTATTCGGACCTCGAGTTCGCGATCGGGCACGAGGTCGGAGCGATCGACGGAAGAACGGTGATCGCGACCACGGTCCACCCGCTCCAGGTCCTCGAGCGCAGGATCCCGGTGACCGACCACGATTTCTCGCTCGATCTCATCGCGACGCCGCAGGAGCTGATCCGTCCGAGTCGCGCGAAGAGAGTCCGCCCCGAAGGAATCCTTCCCGAACATCTCACACCCGGACTCCGGCGGGACGTCCCGGTTCTCCGGGACATCGGCTTCTGATGCACGCCGGTATCCTGCTCGCCGTGGCCCTCGCCGCGACGCCTCCCTCGAAGTGCGTGATCGCGGTCGCGCCGGTCGGGGACGTTTCGCGCGAGCGGATCGACATGGTCGCTCCGGCCATCCGCGACGTCTTCGGCTGCGCCGTCGAGATCGCTCCGCCGATTCCGCTTCCCTCCGCCGCATGGAGCGCCGAGCGCCGGCAGCATCTCTCGACGGCGATCCTGGAGGTGCTCGCGCGCTCGAAGAAGCCGGAATGGGAGCGGCTCCTCGGGGTCGCCGACGTCGACCTCTACGTTCCACGGCTCAACTTCGTTTTCGGCGAGGGTGATTCGCGCCGCGGCGTCGCCGTGTTCTCCCTCGCGCGTCTGGGTGGACCGGGAGCCCTGTTCCGCCGGCGCGCGGCGACGGAGGCCGTCCACGAAGTCGGGCACACCTACGGCCTCTCGCACTGCGACGATCCGCACTGCGTCATGTGGTTCTCGAACACGCTGTCCGAGACCGATCGGAAGGGGACCGCATTCTGCGCCCGGCATTCCCGGGAGCTCGCCCGCTCCCGTCCGCCTCCGTCGGGAGCCGGGGACGCTCCGCGTCGACGCGTGCATTAAGCTTCGAGTGATTTGAGAGCGACCATTCTTCGCCGCTTCATGGGAGTGGCATTGTTTACCGCAGCCGTCGTTCCGGCGGCGGCGCAGAAATCGGACATCCGGGTCACTCTTCTCGGTACCGGTTGCCCGCCTCCGGTCATGACTCGCTTCGGGCCGAGCATCCTGGTCGAGGCGGGAGAGCAGAAGTTTCTTTTCGACGCAGGGCGCGGCGCTCTGCAACGCCTGACGCAGTCGAACGTGCGGTGGCAGGACGTGCAGGGGGTTTTCTTCACCCATCTGCATTCCGATCACGTGGTCGGCTTTCCGGACCTGTGGCTCACCGGCTGGCTGATCGTGCCCGGGCGCAGCGTGCCTCTTCACGTGTGGGGTCCACGTGGGACCCGCAAGATGATGTCGCACCTCGAGCAGGCTTACGAGTCCGACATCCGCATTCGCCTGAACAACGAACGCGCGGCGCCGGACGGAGCGGTGCTCCTCGTCGCGGACATCCGGGAGGGCATCGTGTACGAGAGCGGCGGGGCGAAGGTCACGGCGTTCGACGTGGATCACGCGCCGGTCAACCCGGCCTTCGGATACCGTATCGATTATTCGGGACGCTCCGTCGTGCTCTCCGGCGACACGCGTTTCTCCGAAAACCTCATCCGGTACGCCGGAGGGGTGGACGTTCTGGTTCACGAGGTGATCGCGCCGGAAGCCCTTCAGCTGTCCGGAGATCGCGCGAAGAAGATCGTTGCCTATCACACGACTCCCGAACGGGCGGGGGAAGTGTTTTCGCGGACCAAACCCAGATTGGCGGTGTATTCGCACATCGCTCCACCGACCGCCTCCGAGCAGAGTCTGCTTCCACCGACGCGCAGAACGTACTCGGGGCCTTTGGAGCTCGGCGAAGATCTGATGGTGATCGAAGTCGGGCAGAAGATCGAGGTCCGGAGGCCCGCCCGCCCTTCGCCTTAGCCAGTCGAACGTCGAGCGGCGACAGGTGTCGTCGAGAACCGTCCAGCCGCTCCGGCCGCTTTACTCGGCCGCTCTACGGAGTGAAGAAGTACCGCGTCAGGTGAAAGAACACCGGCGCGGCGAAGCAGAGCGAGTCGATCCGGTCGAGCATCCCGCCGTGTCCCTGGATGAGAGCGCCGTAGTCCTTCACGCCCCGATCGCGCTTGATCGCCGACATCACGAGCCCGCCCGCGAAACCGGCGAGCGTGATCGCGAGCGACAACGCGAACGCGACGAGGGGAGTGAAGGGCGTCGCCCACCAGATCGCCGTGCCGATCAGTGAAGCGGTCAGCACTCCTCCGGTGAATCCTTCCCAGGTCTTGTTCGGCGAGATGAGCGGTGCGACCGGACGCCTTCCGAACAGCTTTCCGAACACGTACTGGAGCACGTCGGAGATCTGGACGACGAGAACCAGGAACACGAGAAGTTCCGCGTTCGTCCGATAGCCGGGGATGTCGAGGATGAGAAGAGCGGGAGCGTGGCTGACGCAATAGACGCAGACCATCAGCCCCCAGTGGATGGTCGCCGTTCGCTCGAGGAACCGGTCCGTGCGCCCGGCGATCGCGTTCGAAACGGCGACGAGCACGAAGGCATAGACCGGGATCATGATCGCGAAGAGGCCGTACCAGCGGATCGCGATCAGGTAGTACTGGAGAGGCGTGAAGACGAAGAACGCCCACAGCAGCGTGCGGTGATCCTCGCGGCGCGTCGGCGCGAGCGTCACGAACTCGCGCAGCGCGAGCAGCGACATGAGAGCGAAGAGCACGATGGAACCGATCTCGCCAGTCCAGACCGCGATCGTGAAAACGGCCACCATCACCCACCACGCGCGAATGCGAGCGTTCAGGTTCGCGATGGTCGCGCTCGCCGCGTCGGTCTTCGCGCGGCGGGACAGGACGGCGCCGATGGCCGACGCCACGACGAGGAGAGCGAGGACCCCCGCGACCAGCCGGACGAGCGCGGAGTCCGTGAATCCGCTCACAGCTCGGAGAGCTCCCGGACTGCCGCCCGGGCCCGCTCGAGGAACCCGGGCTTCGTCTCGCCGGGTTCGAGCGTCATGGGTCCGCCGAAAACCACCCGCGAGAGCATCGGCACGGGCAGGAGCTCCCCTTTCGGGAGGATCCGGTTCATGTTGTCGAGGTAGACCGGTACGAGCTCGAGGCCCGGCTTCATGCGGCAGAGGTGGTAGATACCGCTCTTGAACGGCGCGATCTGATCGCCGGAGCCGCGGGTCCCTTCCGGAAAGACGATGATCGAGTCGCGGTCGCCCATGCTGACCGCGAGCCGATCGATCGTCCTCCTCGCCGCCGCGATCGAGAGCGTCGCGTCCCCGTCCACGGCGTGATTCGACCGCTGGATCAGGATCGCCCGGAACACTCTCCGGGCCAGGTAACGACGGACCGCTCCCTTCTCCCAGTAATCGCGCGCCGCAACCGGTCTCGTGACCGCTCGGACGGACGGCGGCAGAGCGGACCAGAGGACGACGAAGTCGAGGTGGCTCGTGTGGTTCGCGAAATAGACGCGCTGACGCTCATCCGGGGAGGCAGTGCGGTAGAAAACGGACGCGCCGCTGACGAGACGGGCGAGCGACGCAAGAACGCTCGCGATCACTCCATCGAGTCGGCGGATCGCGCCGCCTCCTCCGCCGCTTCTCCTCCGGCGGCCGCCCGGGCTGCCCGCGCCGTCCCCGTTCCCGCCGCCGCCTCGCCCGACCGCCGGGTCGCCATTCACGCCGTCACCTCGCCGCAAGGTCCCGGACGATTCGCATCGTCCTTCGCACCACCGTGACGACAGAGCCCGCGACGACGACGCCGAGCGCCAGGTATAGAAGGCGAGGCGGCCGGCCGAAGACGCTCTCGACGGCCGACGCGACGCAGCCCACCGTCACCGCGAACATGCGGTGCGGCTTGGCCATCGGCCCGGCGAAACTCTGGGGGAGCCCGACGGAGCCGCCGAGCACCCGCACGTACGCGGTCAGAAGGGCGAGAAGCCCGGCGAGCCACCCGACCGTGAGCCCGCCCGGGAGCGCCCGGACGGCGAACCCGGCGCCGACCAGAACGAGCGGGTCCGCGATCCGGTCGGGCAGGTCGTTCCAGACCTCCCCTGCGGGACTCCCCAGGCCGCCTTCGACCGCGAGGAGGCCGTCGAGCATGTTGCAGAGGAGGCGCAGCTGAACGCAGGCGGCCGCGGCGAGGAGACAGATTCCGCACGTTTCACCGGTTCGCCCGAGCGACAGCGCGAGGAGAACCCCGGCGCCAGCCGCGAAAGCGACGCTTGCCGCCGAGACTGCGTTGGGTCGGACTCCGCCGGCGGCGAGGCGCCGGGCGAGCGCACGAGCCCACGGACGCCCTCGCGTCTTCAGGGGCCGTCTGGCGGCGGCGGTCACGGGCTCATCTCCAGGAAAGAGAAGGAGATAGTGCCACACCGCGGCCGCGAAGGCTGGAATCGCCGGGAATCGAAAAACGTTCCCCGTATCGAGAGATCCCGGC
>DASUAD010000576.1:0-3620 GCA_035763965.1 Thermoanaerobaculia bacterium
GATCACCATCTCGGCAACCTGGACGTGGCGGGCCGCGGGCTCGTCGAACGTCGAGGAGATGACCTCTCCCTTCACCGAGCGCTGCATGTCGGTCACTTCCTCGGGGCGCTCGTCGATCAGGAGGACGATCAACGTGACCTCTGGGTGATTCGTCGAGACGGAGTTGGCGATCGCCTGGAGGATCATCGTCTTGCCGGTGCGCGGCGCCGCGACGATCAGCCCGCGCTGCCCTTTTCCGACCGGCGCGACGAGGTCGAGCACCCGGGCCGACATGTTGTTCGGAACCTCGAGCTTGATGCGGTCCTGCGGGTAGAGCGGCGTCAGGTTGTCGAAGAAGATCTTCTCGCGCGCAACGTCGGGGTGCTCGAAGTTGACCGCCTCGACCTTGATGAGCGCGAAGTATCGCTCGCCCTCCTTCGGAGGCCGGATCTGCCCGGACACCGTGTCGCCGGTGCGCAGGTCGAACTTGCGGATCTGCGAAGGCGAAACGTAAATGTCATCGGGACCCGGCAGGTAGTTGTATTCGGGCGCACGGAGGAACCCGAACCCGTCGGGCAAGCACTCGAGCACCCCCTCCGAAAAGATGAGCCCCTTCTTCTCGGTCTGCGCCTGCAGGATCTTGAAGATCAGGTCCTGCTTGCGCATGCCGGTCGCGTTCTCGACCTCCAGGTCTTTCGCGATCTTCAGGAGCTGCGGGATCTTGATTTCGTGCAGCGCGCGGATGTCGAGGGTATCGCCCGGCTCGACCGCGACCTCTTCGACAGCCGTGTCCGGCAGTCCTTCGGTCGGCGGCTCGAGCGTCTCGACCTCCCCACCGTTGTTGTTTCTCTTTCTCGGCATGGGCAACTCCTCGGATTTCGTGTGCGGCAGTGTTCGAGCGGAACGTCCGCCGTTCGGGTCGCGGCGGGGCGAGTTCAGCTCATCCTCCCGCCGGTTGATTCAGTTTGCAAGTGCCGGGGTCAGGACTTTACGAACCGGCGGGGACTCGCGTCTTGCCGGAATGCCCCTGCCACTTTGCGCGAGCAGAGTGGCGATTGGAGACCTGACCCCATCGTCAGTGCGCGAGAGCTCCCCCTTCCGCCGGGCGAGTCTCCGAGTCGAGCGTCGCGGCGGTCGGCGGAACGCCTTCCATCGCGACCTTGATCACCTCGTCCATGTTCGACACGAGATGAAACTCCATCTTGGAGCGGACTTCCTCGGGGAGGTCATCCAGGTCCTTCTCGTTCTCGTTGGACAGGATGATGGTCATGATTCCCGCGCGGTAGGCGGCGAGGATCTTGTCCTTGATTCCACCGACCGGGAGCACCTTGCCGCGCAGGGTGATCTCTCCCGTCATGGCGACGTCCTTCAGCACCGGAATCTTCGTCACGGCGGAGAAGAGCGACGCCGCCATGGTGATGCCGGCCGAAGGTCCGTCCTTGGGAATCGCTCCCTCGGGAACGTGGATATGGATGTCGTACTTCTCGTGGAAGTTGGGGTCGGCGTCGTACATTTCGGCGCGGCTGCGCACGTACGACACCGCGGCGCGCGCCGACTCCTGCATGACGTCGCCGAGTGATCCGGTCAGGGTCAGGTTTCCTTTTCCCTTCAGGAGGCTCGTCTCGGTCGTGAGGATCTCGCCGCCCGCCTCGGTCCAGGCGAGCCCGGTCGCGATGCCGATCTCCGAGACGTCGCCCTTGCGCCGGCTGCGGAACTTGTACTTGCCGAGGAAGTCCCGGATGTTCTCCGCGTTCACCTCGAGCGGCGTCTCAACCTTCTTCTGGACGATCTTGCGGGCGACCTTGCGGCAGACGTTGGCGATCTCGCGCTCGAGGTTGCGAACGCCCGCCTCCCGCGTGTAGTTCGAGATCAGCGACAGGATCGCCTCGTCCGTGACCTCGATCTGGTCGGCCTTCAGGCCGTTCGCCTCGCGCTGCTTCGGCACGAGGTACTTCTGCGCGATCGCGAGCTTCTCGTTCGGGGTGTAACCGGAAAGCGGGATGAGCTCCATCCGGTCCTTCAAAGCGGGAGGGATCGGGTCGGCGACGTTGGCGGTCGCGATGAACATCACCTTCGAGAGGTCGTACTCGACGTCGAGGTAGTGATCCACGAACGTGTGGTTCTGCTCGGGGTCGAGGACCTCGAGCAGCGCCGACGCCGGATCTCCCCGGAAGTCGGACGAGGTTTTGTCGACCTCGTCGAGCAGGAAGACCGGGTTCACGGTCGCCGCCTTCTTCATCATCTGGATGATCTGACCGGGGAAGGCGCCGATGTACGTGCGGCGGTGGCCGCGGATTTCCGCCTCGTCGCGGACTCCGCCGAGGGACAGCCGCACGAACTTGCGGTTCAACGCGCGGGCGATCGATTTCGCGAGCGACGTCTTTCCGACGCCGGGCGGGCCCACGAAGCAGATGATCGAGCCCTTCGTCTTCTGGACGAGCTGGCGCACCGCGAGAAACTCGAGGATGCGCTCCTTGACCTTCTCGAGGCCGTAGTGGTCCTCGTTCAGGATCTTCTCGGCGCGGGAGAGGTCCTTCGACTCGCGGGAGGCCTTCTTCCAGGGTACGCCGACGAGCCACTCGATGTAGTTGCGCGAGACGGTCGCCTCCGCCGAAACCGGGGGCATCGCTTCGAGGCGCCGCAGCTCCTGCTCCGCTTTCTCCCGGACCTCCTTGGGCATCCCGGACGTCGCGACCTTCTTCTTCAGATCGTCGACCTCATCGGTGCGGTCGTCCTTTCTTCCGAGTTCCTGATGGATGGCCTTGATCTTCTCGTTGAGGTAGTACTCCTTCTGGGCCTTCTCCATCTGCTTTTTGACTTTGTTGTTGATCCTCCGGTCGATGTTGACCTTCTCGATCTCGACTTCGAGCAAATCCTGGAGCTTCTGGAGGCGCTCGTGCGGCGAGATCGCCTCGAGCAGCGCCTGCTTCTCGGGGGTCGAGACGGCGAGGTGCGCGGAAAGCGTGTCCGCGAACCGGTCGGGATCGTCGATCTTGAGCGACGCCGCCAGCCCCTCGAATGCGAGATGGTGCGAGAGCTTCGCGTACTGCTCGAAGAGGCCGAGGACCTTGCCCATGTACTCCTTGAGCTCCTCGACGTCGACGGGGCGCGCGGGCACCGGCTCGATCGAGACGGCGAGATAGCCGGCCCGCTCCTCGAAGCCGACGATGCGGCCCCGTCGGGCGCCTTCGACCATCACTTTGATGTGCCCGTTGGGGAGCTTCAGGGATTGCGCGACCGTCGCGACGACGCCCATCGAGTGGATGTCCTCGGGCCGCGGCTCGTCCAGCTGGGGGTCCTTCTGGGCCGAGAGGAAGAGGCGCTTCCCCGGGGTCGCGAGCGAAGCCTCGAGCGCGCGGATGGAGGAATCCCGCCCGACGACGAAAGGCGCCATCATGTGCGGGAACACCACCATGTCCCGGAGCGGGACGAGCGGAAGAGTCTCCCCTGTCCGGGTGGCGATGTCGGTCGATCTCATGGAGTTACTGGTCCTTCCTGGCCCCGGAGGCGGAGGACCGCGCGGGGCGCGGAGATGCGGAGAAGGTGGGTCCCTACCCCGCCTTGCGGAGAATCGTGATGGGGTTCGTGTGGTGCTTGACCACGTCTTTGGTGATGACGCATTCCTCGATGTCCTCGTCCGA
>DASUAD010000577.1:0-3938 GCA_035763965.1 Thermoanaerobaculia bacterium
CGATACGCCGTCACTGCGACGCTGTCGGGAAACGACGCGATCGTGTCGACGGCGCTGCCGGGACTCTCCCTCGGCCTGAACCAGATCTTCGCGAGCTGACTTTCAGCCGCGGCGGTCGCTCCGCGACCGGCGGCTGAGAGATTTCAAGCGAGGGCTTTCAGTGAGGCGCGATCAGCTCCTGGTCCGGTAGTCCTCACGAAGCCGATGCAGGTCTTTCAGCGCCCCGCGGAGCACGCCGATCACTCGCGAGACCTCGCGCCCGTAATACTTCATCTCCGGATCGCAATCGGTCAGCGCGTAGATCGCCTCGTCCTTTTCGAGGCGGTCCTTCTCGAACGACAGCCGCTCGATCAGCTCGTCGAGCTCCGAGCGCAGCACGAACGCGATGTCGCGGACACCGAGAAAGCGGCTGCACTGCGGGCAGTGGACCTCCTCGCTGCCGGTGTCGGGAACACCGTCGATGACGAACTGCCGTTCGCAGCGGGGGCACTCGAAGACTTCCGGGATCATCGTCGGTTCGAGTGTACGCCTTCGGGGCCCGCTCCGTTTCCCGTTTTCCGTTTTCCGTTTCCCGTCCTCAAATGGCGTCACTCTTCGACGTGAAGTTGAAATCGCGGGCGCGGATCGCCGGGACCACCATGTCCCCCGTCGAGACCGCCGCGCTCATCGCCTCGACGTTCTTGAGGAGGTTGACGGGGCCGTCGTTGAACCGGAAGTTGTTGACGGGAGCGACGACTTTTCCTTTCTCGATCAGCCACACTCCGTCCCGCGTCAGCCCCGTGAGCTGCACGGTCTGCGGGTTGACGGTGCGGATGTACCAGAAGCGCGTGAGGAGCAGTCCACGTTCCGTTCCCGCGATCAGGTCCTCGACCGTCCCGCTTCCGCCGTCCATCACGAGCGCGCCCGAGAACGGGAGCGGCTCTTCGTTGACCTTCTTCGCCCAGTAGCGATCGATGGGAAGGGCTTGCAGCACTCCCTTCTCGACCCACGTCGTCTTCCTCGTCGGCAGGCCCGCGAAGTTGCCTCCGCCGAATCCGCCGAAGCCGAGGAATCCGCCTCCCGCCCCGCCGACCCAGGGACGACCTGCAAGCCGCGCATCGAACGGGTCGGAGCGGATCGTGACGCTTTCGGCGAAGACCTTCTCGCCGATTCTCGTCCCGCCGCCCGGCTTCGAGAAGAAGCTCCGCCCCTCGTCGGCGTTGCGCCGCGACAACGTGGCGTTCAGATTGCCCAGAAGGTCGGCGACCGCGCGCGGCTCGAACACGACCGTGTACTTTCCCGGTTCGAGGTCCCGCGGTTTCGCGCTCTCCTCGGCCTTTTTCGCGGCGCGGCGCGCGAGATCTTCCGCCGGAACCGTCGAGAAGTCGGGCGCTTCGAGTCCCGCCCATCCCGAGCCGGTCTCGTCGTCGGTCCGCATCGTGGTCGAGAATTCGGCGGACGTCGACGTGAAGAAACCGAAGTTTCCCTTCTTGTTCGCGAGAGCCGTCCAGCGCGAGGTGGTCTCCGAAAAACCCGATGCGTTCAGCTTCCTGCCGCGCGCAAGCTCGAGCGCCGCCTTCACGCCGCTCTTCCGCTCGGTTGCGTCCGCTTTCAGCGTCGCGGGATGGGATCCTCGGATCTCGGGATACTTCTGGAGCGGCAGCCCCTCCAGCCACTCGGGATCGACGTTCGCCGCCGCCATGACTTCCTCGCTGCGCGCGACCGCCGTTTTGAGGTTCGGGGCGTCGGTGTCGTTGACGCGCACAGTGCCCGTCCGGCCGCCGCCGCTGCTGATGATCGCGATCGTGAGGTCGCGCGCGGATCCGGACGTCGTCACGTCGTTGGCCGCGAACCGGGTATGACCCGACTGCGTCGCCTCGAGCCACACCTCGCACTCGGGCGCCTTCGAGTAGGAGAGAATCTTCTCCGCGAGCTTTCTGGCTTCGTCTTTCGTCCACGCCATCGCGTTACTCCGTCTTCAGGACGTTGATCTGGCGGAAGCGCGCGGGCGCGCACCCGTGGCTCATCGCGTTGATCTGGCCGGGCTGACCTTTGCCGTCGGCGTTCAGCCCCACGTTCTCCCACAGCTCCTCGCCCCCGATCGCGTCGCACGAGCGCCAGAAGTCGGGCGTGCGGCTCTGGTACGCGACGTCCGCGATCATCGTCCCGACCTTTCCGCCCTTGATCTCCCAGAACGCGTTCCCGCCGAACTGGAAGTTGTAGCGCTGATGATCGATCGAGTAGGACCCGCGGCCGTCGATCAACACGCCGTCGTCCACACCCGAGACGAGGTCCGCGAGCGTGGTGCCGCTCTTGCCGGGAGCGAGCCAGACGTTCGGCATCCGCTGGAACGGGACGGAGGCATAGGAGTCGGCGTAACAGCAGCCGGTCGACTCCGTCTGGCCGATCAGGTGCGCCTGGTCCCGGATCGTCTGGTAGCCGACGAAGATCCCGTCCTTGATGATCGGGAACTGCTTCGTTTTCACGCCGTCGTCGTCGTAGCCGCAGGTCGAGAGACTCTCTTTCCGGATGCGGTCGCCGTTGAAGTTCACGATGTCGGATCCGACGCGGAACCGGCCGAGCTTCTCCGTCGTCAGGAAGGACGTGCCGGCGAAGTTCGCTTCGTACCCGAGCGCGCGGTCGAGCTCCGTCGAGTGACCGATGGATTCGTGGATCGTCAGCCCCAGGTGCGTTGGGAGCAGGACGAGGTCTTTCTTGCCCGGCGACACGGAGGGCGCCTTCAGGTGAGTGACCGCCTCCTCGCCGATTCGCCGCGCGTTGCCGACCATGTCCGCGCGCTCCACCGCTTCGTAACCGGCGGTCACCGAGTGCGGCCGGTACGTCCGCGACTTCTGCCTGCGCCCCTGCTCGACTGCGGTCGCCGTGATCTCCGGCGCGATCTGGTACACGTGCTGCTCGATCGTGCTGCCGTCGGTCGAGGCGAACCAGCGGTGCTCGACGCGTTGAGCGATGAATCCAGTCGCGAGGAAGACTCCCGAGGTCTTTTTCGCCTCTTCGCCGGCGCGGCGCAGGAGATCGAGCTTCTCGCCGATCGGGACGGCGAACGGGTCCTTCGCGATCGGGGTCGAATACGAGTCCCGGTACGAGCCGACGGCGGCGAGGCGGATCGGCTCGCGACGGAGGGACGCGTTCGCCTTCGCGATCGCCACCGCCTCCTTCGCGGCGCGCGCGACCTCGTCCCGCGTCACGACGTTCGACGCCGCGAAGCCCCACGCGCCGCCGGCGAGGGCGCGGACGCCGAAACCGTACGTCTCGCCGTCGGAAACCGAGGGAACGTGGTTCAGCTTCCCGGTCGACCGGTCCGTTTGCGACCGCATCGTGACGACCTGGCTGCGGTAGCGGTTGATCCGGATGTCGGCGTACGAGGCGCCGAGCTTCTTCGCCGTGTCGAGCGCGATCGCCGCGAGCTCCTTGCGTTTCTCGGGCGAGAGCTCCGCGGCGTCCACGCGCGAGACGAGAAATTCGCCCGGCAGCAGCCCGAGCGTGGCCCAGGCCGCGGCGCCCGCGCCGCACCCGATCAAGAAATCCCGGCGGGATGGGGTCATGTGGCCTCCGCTGAGGCTGGGATTCTAGCGAAGGCCGACCCTCTCCCCGCGGCGCGGGGAAACGTCATGGTGAGACGCGTCGCGTTTGACCGGGGTTACGCGGTCCGCGATAATCTCCCGCTCTTTTCGAACGACTGGGAGGTCGTTCAATGGTAGGACAACTGGCTCTGGACCAGTGAATCGGGGTTCGAGTCCCTGCCTCCCAGCCAACACGTCGGCGTCGCTCGCTCGGGCGCTTCTTCCGCCTCCCACTCGGCATGATTCACGCTCATCAGGATTCAGAGTTGTCTTCTCTGTAGGCTCGCTGTCGTGTCCGGGGGCCGATTTCGGAGTGAAGGTCTGAGGAGGACGTCATGGACATTCTGCAAACGATTCTGAACACGCAGGACGGAG